>JBBRQR010000030.1:0-15474 GCA_038226115.1 Sphingomonadales bacterium
GTACGAATAATTGCCGAGCGTCGACTGGATGAAGGCCTTGTCGAGGCAGTTGGTGCAATTGACCGACAGCTGCCACGCCTTGTTCGGCCCGTTGAGCGCGAGGCTCGCATTGACCAGCCACGCGGCGGCGCTCCGCGATCCCTCGATTTCGGTGCCGCCGTTGGGGTTGACCGGGAATGTCCCGTTTGTGCCCGTAATACCACCAGAATAGAAGGTCAGGTTGCTCGTCCCGGTCTCCTGCGCCGTGTGGAAACTGCCGTTGATTGCCGGGACGAGGCTCATCTTGCCGAGTGGCAGTTCGTAACTGCCACCGACGGCGAGGGTGAAGTCCGGCGTCCGCACCGGGGTTGCGATATTGCCCTGCGCGGTGACAACGCCCGCGGCGCACGCCGACGTCTGCGGCCCGCCGCCGATCCGCCCGAGCGCGAGCTGCGCCCGGCACGCCGCCTGCTGCGCCCCGACCGACTGGACGCCGTACTGATCAAAGGCAGGGGCATTGAAGTTGATCTTATATTTGTCGCTCTGATAGCCGCCGTTGGCGAACAGATTGAGGCCCTTGACCGGAACCACCGTCAACTCGGCCTCAAGGCCATAATTGCGATAATCGGCAAAGTTGCGCGTCAGGAAGGTCAGCGCGCCGCTGGTCGGATTGACGAACGCCGACAGTGTCTGCAGCTTCGAGACATTCTCGAGATACGCCGTCACGTTGAGCCGGACATGCCGGTCGAACAGGTCTGATTTGAAACCCGCCTCGTAACTCCACACCTTTTCCGGGTCGAACGGCAGAAGCAGCTGCGGGTTCGTCGATCGCGCGTTCCACCCGCCCGATTTGAAGCCGCGCGTCGCCGACGCAAACACTAGCACCTGGTCGCTCACGCGGTAGTCGACGGCGAATCGCGGCGTCCACAGTCGTGCAGTCTGCGTCGTCGGGATTCTGACGCCCGTCGTGGCGATCAGGTTACCGGTTTCGATACACAGCGAGGTCGGAACGACGGCGGGGTTGGTCCCGCAGGTAGCGAAGCCTGCAAGGTTGACCCCACGCACCTGACGATTGTCGTTGACGGCGAGGTTCTTGGTTTCGTCGGTATAGCGAACTCCGGCGGTCAGCTTGAGACGGCTGGTGACGTTGAAGTCGGCTTGCACATAACCTGCCTTGTCCTCGGCAGTGTTACGCAGGACGCGATCGCCAAGCACGATCGAGTTGGCGAAGACATCGGCGAAGTCGGTGCGGTTGGTCTCATAGAGGTAGTAAAATCCGGCGACGAAATCGACCAAGCCATTGAACAGCTTGCCGCCGAGCTTAACCTCCTGGGTGATCTGATCCTCATAGCCTTGGTCGAGGATGGCGAATCCGCCGCGCGCATTGCCGGTTACGGCGGGCGACGGGTTGGCGAGGCTGGCGCCGCCACGACCGTCGAAGAAGTCGAGCGCGTATCGTTGACGTTGCGCGACATAACCGGTGATCAGGTCGAGGCTTAGGTGCTCGCCGAGGCCGATCGACAGGTCGGAGGTCAGCAGCTCGGTGTCGGTCTGATTGCCAAGGCCGTAGTTCTTCTTGTCACCAGCGATGTTGAGCGCGGCGAAATTGGCAGCGCCGGGAATCTGGCTGACCCCCGTTGCCGAAAAGCGCCCGCTGCAATCGGTCGGGTTCGCTGGATTGCACGCGAAGTTGAGGATATTTTCCCCGTTCGCCGCGATATGGGCGAAGCCGCCGTTCCAGTGGACGGTGTCGGACAGATCGGCGTGGACGCCCAACCGGATGCCCCAGCCGTCATCGTCATTCAGTCGCTGGTTAGTGATCGAGTTACGGACGTAGCCCTTGTCCTGCTGCCAATAGCCCGAGACTTTGATCTGCAATTTGTCGTTGAGCGGAATGTCGACCGAGGCACGCGCGAGCTTTTTCTGAAACGAGCCGTAGCCAAGTTCGGCGTAGCCGCCGAAAACCTTGCCCGGCTCGCGGAGGATGACCGAGATTGCGCCACCGGTGGTGTTCTTGCCAAACAACGTGCCCTGCGGCCCACGCAAAACTTCGATCCGCTGTACGTCGAACAAGTTGAGATTGTTGGCGTTCTGTCGCGACAGATAGATCTGGTCGACATAGGTCCCAACCGGTGGATCGAAGGTC
This sequence comes from Sphingomonadales bacterium, assembly GCA_038226115.1. Lineage (GTDB taxonomy): Bacteria > Pseudomonadota > Alphaproteobacteria > Sphingomonadales > Sphingomonadaceae > Polymorphobacter_B. The sequence continues at coordinate 2,126 of JBBRQR010000030.1, forward strand.
GGGATCGTCTCGGTGTTGCCGAGCCCGCGCAGATAATAAGCGTTCGCTGAGCCGAGGCCGGTGTTGTTCTGCGCGATCAGGTTAGGCACGAACTGGCCAAGGTCGAGCGCCGAGCTGATCCCTTGTGCACGCAACTGGTCGCCCGAGAAGACCGATATTGCGATCGGCACGTCCTGCGACTTCTCAGCGCGTCGCTGCGCGGTCACAACGATATCGGCGATCGAACCATCGCTGACCACCGCCGCCGGCTGAACCGCCGTTCCAGAGGTCTGCGCCGACGATGACGCAAATGCGATGAGCGAAACCGTAACCGCGAGCGACGTCTTGATCATCGAACTTCCCCTGTGCCGGTCGCCTGCAACGCGCGGGCTGCCACTATTTCCTTGCCCGTCGTCGTGCACTGTGATTTGTCCGGACAACTTTCCTGCAAATTTTTGTTGTGTCAACCCGACGCGGAGGACGAATGACCGACCTCGCCTACCGGACGCTGGTTTATGTCCACCTGTTGCTTTTTGTCCTCTGGTTGGGGGCCGATGTCGGCGTGTTCGTGCTCGGCCAGCACTTTCGCCGGCGCGCGATCTATGACCTGCCGCAACGCCTCGTCCTGCTCAAATTGCTCGTTACCGTCGACATGGTGCCCCGTACCGCGTGGGCGCTAATGGTGCCTGTATCCCTGTCGGTTGCGGCCGGTGGCGGCTGGGCGAGCGTGCCGGCCGGGGTGATCGCGGCGGCGTGGGGCGTCGCGGCCGGATGGCTGTGGTTGGTATGGGATGCCCATCTACACGACCAGACACCGCGCGCCAGACGTGACCGGCGGATCGAATTCTGGCTCAAGATCGGGCTGACGCTCGGCTACCTCGGTCTCGGCGGGTTCTGGCTTATAATGGGCAACGTCCCCGAATGGCTGGCGCTGAAAGCGTTGCTGTTCGGCGCGATCTTTGCCGCGGCGATCATGATAGATGTTGCCTTTCGCCCGGTCGGTCCGCTCCTCATGCGGCTGGTCGCCGACGGTTCGAGCGATGCGACCGAACTGCCGCTGCTCAAGGTGATGAACCGAACTCGACTATGGGTATGGGCGGTTTACGCGCTGCTGGTCGCGACATCGTGGCTCGGCACGGTCAAGCCGGGTTGACCCCCACGCCAGGATAGGCAATTTGTCCGGACAAATTCAACGGGGGCTTTCATGCGGCAAGGCGTCATCACGGTCGGTCCCCAGCGGTATCGCGAGACATTCGGGCGCTATTACGAAGAGTTCGTCATCGGCGACGTCTATGAACACCGGCCCGGACGGACGATTACCGATTACGACAACGTCAGCTTCGCGCTGCTGACGATGAACACCCACCCGGCGCATTTCGATTACGCGTTCGCGGCGAAGACCGAATTCGGCAAACCGCTCGTCTGTTCACCCCTGACCGTCGCGTTGATGACCGGGATGAGCGTGTCCGACGTCAGCCAAAAGGCGGTTGCCAACCTTGGTTGGTCGGAGATCAAGCTGCTTCACCCGTTATTCTGCGGCGATACACTTTATGCCGAGAGCGAAGTGCTGGCGAAGCGCGAGTCGACGTCGCGGCCCGAGCAGGGCATCGTTACCATCCGGACACTTGGTAAAAACCAGGACGGCGTGACCGCGGCGAGTTTCGAACGGACGATGCTGATCTGGAAGCAGGGCTTTGGCCCGATGGAGAGCTGACGATGGCGACTGCCGCCACTACCGCCACGCCGCCGATGGATGCCGCAGAGGAGCAGGCGCTGCTCGACGCCGTCCAGAAATGGGTCGACCGCGAGGTCCGCCCCGTCGTCATGCACCACGACCATAATGATATCTGGCCCGCCGCGCTCGTTGCGCAGATGACCGAGATGGGCCTGTTCGGCGCGACGATCGGGCAGGAATATGGCGGCCTTGGCCTGAGCGCAGTGACCTATGCCAAGATCGTCGCGCTGATTTCGTCATACTGGATGGCGATCACCGGCATTTTCAACAGTCATCTGATCATGGCGCTCGCGGTCGAACGCTTTGGGACCCCGGCGCAAAAGGCCAAGTGGCTGCCCAAGTTCGCCAGCGGCGATATCCGCGGCGGCCTCGCGCTGACCGAACCCAACGCTGGCACCGACCTGCAGGCAATCCGCATGACAGCGGTCCGCGACGGCGACGATTATGTCGTCAACGGCACCAAGACGTGGATCTCGAACGGCATCGAGGGGTCGTGCTTCGCGCTGCTGGTCAAAACGGACCCAAAGTCCGAGCCGCGCTACAAGGGCATGAGCCTGCTCATCGCGCCACGCGGACCGGGTTTCACCGTCGGCAAAAAATTCGCCAAGCTCGGCTATAAAGGGATCGATTCCGCCGAGCTGATTTTCGACAATTATCGCGTTCCGGTCGACAATCTCATCGGCGGCGTCGAGGGACAGGGTTTCTTTCAGGCGACCGGGGGCCTCGAACTCGGGCGGATCAACGTCGCGGCACGCGGCGTCGGGCTGGCCGAAGGGGCACTGCGTCTCGCTACTGCTTATGCTCAGGTCCGCGAGACGATGGGCAAGCCGATTGCCGAACATCAGGCGATCCAGCTTTACCTCGGCGAGATGGTAACGCGCGCCCGTGCCGCCCGGCTGCTGACCTTCGACGCGGCGGAAGCCTATGATCGCGGCGAACGCTGCGACATGCAGGCCGGGATGGCGAAGTACTTTGCGTCCGAAGCGGCGGTCGAGAACAGCCAGACAGCGATGCGGATTTTCGGCGGTTATTCGTATTCGAAGGAATATGAGATCGAACGCTTTTACCGCGACTCGATGCTGATGTGCATCGGCGAAGGCACCAACGAGATGCAGCGAATGATCATCGCGCGCCAGTGGCTCAAGCAGAACCCGGCGTGACGCCGCGCCCGCTGCCGCTCGCGGGGACGCGCATCCTCGCGTCCGAGCAATACGGCGCGGGGCCCTACGGGACGATGTTCCTCGCGCAGTTGGGCGCCGAGGTCATCAAGCTCGAACCGCCGAAGGGCGGCGACAGCGCGCGCGGTACCGGCCCCTATTTTCTCGGGCCCGACGACAGCCTGTTCTATCAAACGTTCAACCTCAACAAACGGTCGTTGACGCTCGACCTGCGCACCGACGCCGGACGCGAAATCCTTCACCGCTTGGTTGCGACCGCCGACGCGGTGACGAACAATGCGCGCGGCGACCTGCCGGCAAAGCTCGGCCTCGACTATGCTGCGCTCGGACCAGTCAACCCGGCGATCGTGTGCGTCCATGCCTCGGCTTACGGCCGCACCGGGCCGCGCGCGAACTGGCCGGGTTATGACTTTCTAATGCAGGCCGAGGCTGGGTTCATGTCGGTGACCGGCGATCCGGACGCGCCGCCGACGCGCTTTGGCTTGTCGATGGTCGATTTTATTACCGGCACGATGCTCGGTATCGCGACGCTGGCCGGGCTGGGCGAGGCGCGCGCGACCGGCGTCGGGCGCGATTTCGACATTTCGCTGCTCGATGCGGCGCTTCACCAGACAAGCTATCCGGCATTCTGGTATCTGAATGGGGGTGCCGAGACCGGCCGCGCGGCAAGGTCGGCGCATCCATCGGTGGTGCCGTCGCAAACCTTCCCGACGGCCGACGGCTGGATTTTCGTTATGGCGCAACTGCCGAAGTTCTGGGGGCTGCTCGCCGACACGCTCGGGATCGGGCACCTCAAGGATGACGCGCGCTTTGCCACCACGCCAGCGCGGCTGACCCACCGCGACGCGCTGACGGCGATCCTCGACGGCATCTTCCTCCAGCATCCGACCGCGCACTGGCTCGAGCGGCTCGGCGGTGTCGTCCCCGTCGCCCCTGTCAACGGCCTCGCGGCGGCACTCGACAGCGCTCAGGTTGCGAGCATGATCGACACCGTACCCCACGCCGCGCGCACCGACGGCATCCGCGTTCTCGCCAACCCGATCCGCGTCGCAGGCGAGCGCCTGCCTAACCGCGCCGCGCCTGCGTTGGGGGCTGATACCGACGCGCTCCTCGCCGAGATCGGCTATGACGGCGACGATGTCGCGCGGCTGCGTGCAGGCGGCATTGTGTGAGCCGGCTGGCAGGTCTTCGTGTCGTCGACCTGACGCAGTTCCTGCCCGGGCCGATGATGACGTTGATGATGGCCGATCAGGGGGCCGACGTCGTCAAAGTCGAACCCCCCAATGGCGACCCGGCGCGGGCAATGCCACCGTTGGTCGGCGACGAGTCGGTGTGGTTCCGCAACCTCAACCGCGGCAAGACGTGCGTCACGCTCGACCTCAAAACCGTGGCCGGCAAAGCCGAGCTTTGGACGCTGATCGACGGGGCCGACGTATTCGTCGAAGGTTTTCGTCCGGGCGTCGCCGACCGGCTCGGCTTTGGCGCGGCGGCGGTGCGCGCGCGCTTTCCGCGTCTTGTCTATTGCTCGATATCGGCGTTCGGCCAGACCGGAGCGATGGCACATCACCCGGCACACGACCTCGCAGTGCAGGCGCTCAGCGGTTTCCTGTCGGTCAACGACGGGCCAGACGGCGCTCCCGTCGTGCCGGGCGTGCCGAGCGCCGACATGGCGGCGGGGCTGACCGCGCTGTCCGCTGTCCTTATGGCGCTGCTGGCACGGGAAAGAACCGGCGTTGGTGACACGCTCGACATTGCGATGTTCGACAGTCTGTTGCCGTGGTGTGCCCATATCGCTGGCGATGCGATTAACGGCGGCGCGGCTCCCCGGTCGAGCCGCCAGCGGTCACTTGGTGGCGCGGCATTCTATCATGTCTACGCCTGCGCCGATGGTCGCCATATCGTCCTCGGCGGACGCGAGGCGAAGTTTGCGACGGCGCTGCTCACCGCTTTCGCGCGACCCGACCTCGTTCCCGTCGCTGCCGCCCCGGCCGGCGAGCAAGACGCGTTGATCGAATTCCTGCAGACAACCTTTCTGACCCGGTCGCGTGACGCGTGGGTGCAGTGGTTCGCCGGACGCGACATCGCCTTCGCTCCCGTCCTCGACTTCCGCGAGGCGCTCGACGCGCCGCACATCGCCGAGCGGCGGCTATGGCAGGCTCCCGACCTCGCTCCCGCGATTCAGCCTTCGACCTCGATATGCATGGCATAAGCGAAGCGATCGCCGGGATGGACGCTGACCGACACCTCGACGACGCGCGCGTTGGCGTCGAGATAACAGCGCAAAATCCGCAACGCCGGTGCGCGCGGGCCGACACCGAGCGCGGCAGCGGCGGCGCGACCGGCGGGGATCGCCTGAATATCTTGCGTCACCCGCGCGATACGGACACCGGCGAGCCGCTCGAGCTGCTGAAAGATCGTGGCGTTGCCGGTCAGATCGACGCGCGCCACGGCGGCGGCGAGCGATGGATGGATATAGGCGTCGACGAAAGCGATCGCCGCCTGCCCATCACGGGTCCGGACGCCACGAAAATGCGACCAGCCCTTCCCTGTCGGCAGACCGATTTCGGCGGCAAGTTTCGCCGGCAACCCGCCCGTGCCGCCGATGGCATAGGTCACCTGAGTATCGGCGGCGTACTGCAGGATCTCGCCGACGTTCGACAATGGCTGGTGGAGCGCGCCGTCGCGCGCCGTCGCGCGGACAACGGTCCCCGAACCCCGGCGGCGCAGGATCAGCCCATCGGCCTGCAGCTGGCGCAGCGCCTCCCGCACGGTAAAGCGGCTGACACCGAAGCGCGCGCACAGGACGCTTTCGGTCGGAAAGGCATCGGCGGGCATCGTCCCCGACAGAATTTCGCCGCGCAGGTCGTCGGCGAGCTGGCGGTAGCGCGGTTTCGACGGTGTCTTCGCCAAACGGCCTCTCCCCGGTGAACAACCGCTATACCCTGACCGAGCGGCTTGCACAGCATCTGCTGCGCGCGGTCGATGCGGCGACGCGCGCGCGGGCACGGCTCCACCTTCTAGACTGGCTCGCGTGCGTCGCCGGGGCGCGGCGGAGTGCGGTGGCAAAGACCTTTGCAAACAGGCCAGGCAGCGCGCTGATCCCCGCAACTTTCCTCGGTAACGTCCTCGAAATGGACGATGTCCACCGCACAGGCCTACTCCACCCCGGCCCGGTGATCTGGCCAACCGTGCTGCGGGGAGCCGAGGGCGACGATTTCATCGGCGCAGCCGTGCGCGGATACGAGGCAATGATCGCGGTCGGCGCGACGTTCGACGCCCGCCACTACGCGCACTTTCACCCGACAGCGACCGCCGGAGCATTCGGTGCTGCTGCCGCCGCCGCATTCAGCCTCGGCGCGAGCGAGGCGCAGCTGGCGAACGCGCTCGCGCTCGCCGGATCGGTCGCGGGCGGGGTCTGGCAGACGCGGCACGACGACAATATGGCCAAGGCGTGGCACGTCGCCCATGCCGTCGAGACGGGGCTGTCCGCGGCTTTCCACGCGGTCCACGGCATGACCGGACCGCGCCACGTCCTCGAAGGGACGCAGGGACTCTATGCGGCGATGACCGTCACGCCGAAGCCGATGGCGCTCGGCGATAGCTGGCGGATCGCCGAGGTCAGCTTCAAGCCGTGGGCCGCGTGCCGCCATTGCCATCCGGCGGTCGACGCCGCACTCGAACTGCGCGCGCAGGGGCGGCTGGTTCCTCCCTTCAGCGTCGAGACGTATGCCGACGCCGTTACCTTCTGCGACCGGCGCGACCCCGGGACCGAGGCACAGGCGAAGTTCTCGCTTCAGCACAGTGTCGCGGTGATCGCTGCCGGGCGCGATGCGACGTGCGCCGACTTTACCGCGCAAGCGATCGCCGATCCGGTGATCGTGCATTTCCGGGAGCAGGTCGTGGTGGAAGCGGCGGCCGGTTTCACCGCGCGATACCCGGCGCATTTCGGGGCGCGCCTCAGCTCGGCGGGTGGCAGCGTCGAATTGATCGACACGCGCGGCGACCCGGAACGTCCGCTCAACGCCGATGGGGTAATCGCCAAAGCGCGGGGCCTGTTCGCGTGGGGTGGCGTCACGAATGGCGACGCTGCCATCGCGGCGGCACTGGACGGCGATGATCCCGTCACGATCATCCGCCTTCTCGATGGCTGGCTCGCATGACCGCGACGACCGACCTTCTCGACTTCGTCGCGGCGCCGCACCGGCTACCGTCTCCGGTTCGCGTCGATACGCTTCGCCTCCTTGCCGACACGATCGCGGTCGGCGCGGCGGGGGCGACCGCACCGGGGGCCGCCGGCGTTCTCACCGCCGCGCAAGGTTGGGGCACCGGCACCGCCGCCCGCGCCATCGGGTCGAGCGAGCGCTTGCCAGCTGCCGGGGCCGCGTTCGTCAACGGCTTCCGCATCCACTGCCTCGAATGGGATGCCGTCCACGAACCTGCAGTCGTTCATGCCCTGTCGGTCGTCACGGCGGCACTCGGCGCGGCGATCGACGCGCAAGGGGGCTGCGATCCGGAGGCGTCCCTCGTCGCGCTCGCGGTGGGGGTCGACGTCGCCGCCGGGCTCGGGCTGGCCGCGACCAGTCCGCTACGTTTTTTCCGACCTGCGATCACCGGTGCGATCGGGGCTGCCCTTGCGGTCGCGCGACTTCATGGGGTTGATCGTGACCGACTTCCCGATGTCCTCGGCCTGGCCCATGCGGCGTGTGCCGGAACGATGCAGGCGCACGTCGAAGCGTCGATCGCCCTGCCGCTCCAGATCGCGAACGCCGCGCGTGCGGCCGTTGCCGCCGTCGACCTCGTCCGCGCCGGGTTGACGGGGCCGCGCGATGCACTCGAAGGACCATTTGGTCACTTCGCGCTGTTCGACGAAGGAAATCTCGCCACCTATACCCGTGACCTTGGGCGAGTGTGGCGGGTCAGCGAGGTGGCGACCAAACCCTATCCGTCCGGGCGCGCGAGCCACGGCGTGCTCGGCGCGCTCGCCGAAACGTCCGGAGCAATCCGCATCGACGCCTATGTCCCGCCCCTTGTCGCGCGGCTGGTCGGACGCCCGGCGCACGCCGACATGACGCCCGCTTATGCGCGGTTGTGCCTCCCCTTCCTCGCCGCGCTGATGCTGACCGAAGGACGGATCGACCCCCGCCGCTTTGTTGCGGCGACCTTTGCCGACGCCGATCTGTTGGCGCTGGCGGCGCGCGTGACCGTCACCGTCGATGCCAACCCCGACCCCAATGCCTTGTCGCCTCAGCGCCTTGTTATCGACGGCGTCGAAATCGGCATTCCGGCAACGCTTGGGAGCCCGAGCGCCCCTTTGACCCCGGCTCAAGCCGCCGCCAAGCTCGCCCTCGCACGCGACCTCGCCCCCGCTGCCGATGCGCGGATTTTCGACGACCCCCTCGGTTATTTCACGGAAGCCGCATGACCTTTCCGACGTATTTCGAAGCCTTTGACGCGAAGCAGATGCTTGCCGACTATCCGATCGGCGATGCGTTCGTTGCGCGCTATAAGACGATGTCGCGCGATGAACTGCGCGGTCTTCAGGAGGTCCGCTTCGCGAAGTTGATGGCGCGCGGTTGGCAGGTGCCATTCTATCAGCGGCTGTGGGGCGCGCGGGGGATCGAGGCGGGCGACATCGCTGGTCTCGACGATATCACCAAGCTGCCCGTGTACGACAAGGCCGACCTCATGGCGTCGATTGCCGCCCACCCGCCGTATGGCGATTTCAGCGGGATCGGCGGCGACGACCGCGCGCCGGTGATCTTCCACACGACATCGGGGACGACCGGTCGCCCGCAGGCGTTGCTGTTCGGGCCGAAAGGGCGCGAGATCACCAACCTGCTCGTCGGGCGGATGTACCGCTGGCAGGGGCTGACGCCCCGTGACACCGTGCATTCGGTCTATGGTCACGGGATGATCAACGGCGGGCACTACATCCGCGAGGCGGTGACGCACTTCACCAACTCGCTGTTCCTGTCGGCAGGGACCGGTATCGAGACGCGCTCGGCGGCGCAGGTCAATCTAATCGCTGACTTCGGGGTGACCGTACTCGTTGGATTCATTGACTATATCCGCAAACTCGCCGAGGTCGCGCGCGACGAAGGACTGCTCGACAGCATCGGCGTCCGCATGATCGCGGGCCATCTTGGCACCGAGGACCGGGCCGGGGTCGAAGCGGCGTGGGGCGGCGCCAAGGCATTCGACTGGTACGGCGTCGGCGACACCGGCAGCATCGCCGGCGAAGGCCCCGAACGCGACGGGCTATATGTCTGGGAAGACGCGCAATTCCTCGAACTTCTCGGCGTCGACGACGGCGTGCCGGTGGCGGCGGGGGCAACAGGCGACATGGTCGTCACATGCCTGTTCAAGGACGACATTGCCCCGTGCATCCGGTTCAATACCCACGACATCACCCACGAAGTTGACGGACGCGGCGAGCTGGCGTTCAAGCGCATCGCCGGGTTCAAGGGCCGCAGCGACAACATGGTCAAACTGCGCGGGATCAACGTCTTTCCACACGCGATCGGCGCGTTGATCGAGAACCGCGCCGATCTGACGGGGGAATTCGTTTGCACCCTGACACGCGACGCGGGCCGCGACGCGATGACGGTGCTGGTCGAGAGCCGGGGTGGAACCGACGTCGCAAGCCTCGCCGCTCGCCTGCGGCAGGGGCTCGGCGTCGAGGTCGTAGTCGCGCTCTGTCCCCCCGGCGGAACAGCGGCGCGGACGCAGATCGACGTGCGGCAAAAGCCGATCCGTTTGATCGACGAGCGCGCGGCGTGACCCGACGAGCAGATCTTGAGACCGCGAACGGACCGCTAAATGCCTTCGTCCAATGGGACAACCAAGCCGCAGGCGAAGGCGTTCTTGGCGGCCTGACGATCGGCGTGAAGGCGAATATCGCTGTCGCGGGTCTGGCATGGACCGGAGGTCTCGCTGCATTTCGCGACCGGATAGCCGACCGCGACGCAGCGACTGTAGGCGCATTGCGGGCGGCCGGAGCCGCGATCATCGGCACGACCAACCTCGAGGAAGCAGCACTCGGTGCGGCGACGCGCAACCCGCATTTCGGCTGGACGCATAATCCGCACGCGCTCGGTCGGACGCCGGGGGGGTCGTCGGGGGGCAGCGGGGCGGCGGTCGCGGCGGGGCTGTGCGACGCCGCGCTCGGCACCGACACCCTCGGATCGATCCGTATCCCGGCAGCGTATTGCGGGGTCTACGGCTTTAAGCCGGCGAATGCCGCCGTCAGCCAAGACGGTCTTGAAATCGCCGAGGCGTCGTTCGACTGTATCGGCCCGCTGGCGCGCTCGCTCGACACACTTGAGCGTGTCGCGCGGGTGATGTCGAACTTTGGCGAGACGGCAGTCGCGGGGACGATGGTGCTCGCCGACCTTGGCGGCGTCGACTGCGAACCATCCGTGCTTGCCGCATATCACCGCGCGCTCGGCCATTGCGAGGCGGCGACGACATTGCACCTCGGTCATCCCCTCGCGCGCATTCGCTTCGCTGGCTTTGTGCAGACGGCGACGGCGCTCGGCGTCCACCTCACCGCGCTCGACCCGGCGTCGCTGTCGCCCGATCTCCGCAAGCTCCTCGCTTACGGTGCGCGCCGGAGCGATGCTGATCGGGCAGAGGACCACGCTGTGCTGGTCGCAACCGCCGCCGCCGTTCACGCGGCGGTTGCAAGCGGTGCTGTCCTGTTGCTGCCGACCACGCCGCAGGCGGCGTTCACCGATGCGATGCCAGCCCCCGCCAATCAGGCCGACCTCACCTGCCTCGCCAATATTGCCGGATTGCCTGCGCTGAGCATTCCAGCCGGCGTCGATGACGACGGCATGCCCGTCGCGGTCCAGCTTGTCGGTCGCGTCGGCAGCGAGGGGGGGCTGTTCGCCGCTGCGCGCGCCCTCGATACCGCACTCGACGCGTACCGCCGCCCGCCCCGTTTTTACGAAGGAGAAAGCGCGTGAGGATCATCGTCCTGTTCAACCTGAAACCCGGCGTCGCCATCGCGGCCTATGAGGCGTGGGCGCGCACCACCGACATCCCCGGCGTTCGCGCAATGAAGTCGGTCGGAGACTTTCAGGTCCACCGCGCGACCGGCCTGCTCGGCAGCGATGCGCTGTCGCCCTACGCCTATGTCGAAGTGATCGACGTTAACGACATGGCATTGTTCTGGGAGGAGGTTGTCCAGCCGGGGCCGCAAAAGGTCGCCGCCGAGTTCCGCGAATTCCTTGCCGGAGAGCCGGTGTTCATCACGACCGAAACGCTGTGATGCGCTTTGCCGGCAAGACGGTCGTCGTCACCGGCGCGGGCCGCGCGAAGGGACTCGGACAGGCGATCCTCCAACGCTTTGCCGACGAGGGCGCGAACTGCGTCGTCAGCGATGTGGCCGTTGGCGACGAGGCCGAAGGCGTGGCCGCCGATCTTCGCGCACGCGGGGCGCAAGTCGCGACGATCGCGTGCGACGTCAGCGACGCCGACCAGTGTCAGGCGCTCATCAACGGCGCAGTAAACGTGTTCGGCGGGGTGGACATCTTCGTCAACAACGCCGGGATCGGGTTCATGATGAAGCCTCTTCTTGACGTCGTTCCGGGCGATTGGGACAAGGTCATCGCCGTCAACCTGTCGGGAGCATTCTACTGCACACAGGCGGCCGCGAGGGCGATGGTCGCGCGCGGACACGGCGGGAGGATCATCAACATCGCCAGCCAGGCAGCGAAGACCGGCTTCCCCCACCTGCCCGCCTATGTCAGCTCCAAGCACGGGATGATCGGACTGACCCGCGCGGCAGCGGTCGAACTCGGCGCGCACCGCATCACGGTGAATGCGGTCTGCCCCAATCATGTCACGACCGGACTCGGCGCCGAGCAGAACGCCTATTTCTCGAAGCTGCTCGGCTTCGCCAATGTCGACGCCTATCTTGCCAACATGGCGGCGAAGAACCCGCTTGGGCGCCCGGGGTTGGCGACGGACACTGCGAGTGCGTGCGCGTGGCTTGCCTCCGACGATGCAAGTTACGTCACCGGCGAGGCGCTGAACGTGTCGGGCGGCGAGGAGATGCACTGATGCGCGCGGAGCGGATCGACTGGCCGAACGGCGCCAAGCTGGCGCTGAGCGTTGTCGTCAACGTCGAGGAAGGCAGCGAGATGACGGTCGCGCGCGGCGATCGCGGGATGGAGCCGGTCGACGAACTTGGCATCCACATCAAATCGCCAATCCGAAATTACGGCAACGAGTCTAACTATTTATATGGGATCAAGGCGGGGGCTCCGCGTGTGGTCAAGGTGTTGCGCGACCATGACATCGCAGCTAGCTGGACGGTCGCCGCGATGAGCCTCGAGAACCATCCCGAGATTGCCGCCGCGATCCGTGACCTCGGCCATGAAACGGTCAGTCACGGCTGGCGCTGGGTCCACCAGTTCAAGATGGACGAGCCGACCGAGCGCGATTTCATCCAGCGTGCGGTCGCGTCCATCGAGGCGACGACCGGCACGCGCCCTTATGGCTGGCTGAGCCGCTACTTCCACACCGACCACACCCGCCGCCTCCTGATCGAGGAGGGGTTCACCTATCATATGGACGATTATTCGGGCGACGTGCCGTTCTGGGACCGGACGGCGCTTCCCGGGCGTGCCATCGCGATCGTGCCGTATCAGCTCGATACCAACGACATGAAGATGTGGACCGATCCCGCTTATACCCCGGCGGCATGGCTCGATTACGCCCGGCGCGCATTCGACTGGAGCTATGCCGAGGGCCTTGCCGGCAACCCCAAGATGATGAGCCTTGGCCTTCACCTTCGGATCATCGGCCGACCGGGCCGGATCTGGGCGCTCGACGAATTCCTGCGTCATGCCAAGGCGCACGAAGGTGTCTGGTTCGCCACCCGCCTCGAGATCGCTCAGGCGCTCGCGCAGACCACCGCCTAGGCGGCCCCACACCGACGCAGGACATGACACGTTTGGAATAAGGCGAGGGACAGGATGGACGTGGTCGAGCAGATGAAGCCAGCAGCAAATCTCGATGCCGAGCTCCGCACAATCCTTGGCTCGGACCGGGTCCGTGACGACGCGGCGACACGGGCTCTATTCAGCGAAGACATCTGGTCGGCGGCGGCGACTCCGGTTGCGCTGATCGCCAGCGTGCGGTCGCTCGACGAGATCGTCGCAACGATGAAGGCGGCCTTTGCCGCCGGGGTTCCGATTGCGCCGCGCGGCGCGGGGATGAGCTATACCGGCAGCCATATTCCCGTCGCCGCCGACACGTTGTCGCTCGATTTCGCCGGAATGGACCGGGTGCTCGACGTCGACCCTGCCGACATGACCGTTACCGTCGAACCCGGGTGCACCTGGGCCAGTCTCAACGATGCATTGCGCCCGCACGGGCTGAGAACGCCGTTCTGGGGACCTATGTCGGGATTGCGCTCGACGGTCGGTGGCGGGGTGTCGCAGTTGAAC
>JBBRQR010000031.1:0-15106 GCA_038226115.1 Sphingomonadales bacterium
CCGCGTTGCAGTCGACCTATGGCCTGTGGCCGCTGCGGCGCGTCGGGCGCGCGATCGCGACGATCCGGTCGGGGGCCGCGACGCGCGTTGCCGGGGCGTTCCCGCCCGAAATCGGCCCGATGGTCGTCGAATTGAACGAGCTGCTCGACGACAATGCGGCGCAGGCCGAGGCCGCACGCCTTCACGCGGGCAACCTCGCGCACGCGCTGAAGACACCGATGAGCGTCCTGCTCGGGGCGGCGCGTGGCGGCGATCCCGATCTTGCCTCGCTCGTCGTCAGCCAGACCGCGATCATGCAGCGCCATGTCGACCATCAGCTTGCCCGCGCCCGCGCCGCCGGGCGGCGGACGGCGAGCACGGCGCGTGCCGACGTTTGGCCGGCGCTCGAGGGGCTGGTTCGCACCCTGACGCGGATTCATGCGGCGCGCGAAGTCGTGATCGACTGCGACGGCGTCCATGATGCTGTGTTCCGCGGTGAGCGCCAGGACCTCGAGGAAATGCTCGGCAACCTACTCGACAATGCCGCCGTCCACGGTGGTGGCCGGGTGTTCGCCACCGTCGCCCGCGCGCCCGGCGTTGTCGTGGTCACGATCGAAGACGACGGCCCTGGCATTCCACCGGCGAGCCGCGAAACCCTGTTCGAACGCGGCGCACGGCTTGACACCGGGCGCCCGGGAACGGGGCTTGGCCTCGCCATCGTCCGCGACGTCGCTGAAATTTATGGCGGATCGGTTGTGCTCGGCGAAAGCGAGGACCTTGGCGGGTTATGCGTGACGTTGACGTTGCCGGCGGCCGGTTGACTTCGATAGTCGGTCAGGTGCCGCCTAAGTCGCCGCCGCGACGTGATGGCGGATCACTTCGTCGATGATGAAACGCAGGAATTTCTCGCTGAATTCGGGGTCGAGATTAGCCTGCGCCGCCAGTGATCGCAGACGCGCGATCTGCGCCGCCTCGCGCGTCGGATCGGCAGGGGCAAGCCCGGTGGTCGCCTTATACGCCCCGACCTTCTGCGTGGTCTTGAACCGTTCGGCGAGGAGGAAGACAAGCGCCGCATCGATATTATCGATACTTTCGCGGAATTCGCTCAGTGTGGCGTCGATCATGCGCGTCCCCTTGTCCGGCTATTGTCGCGACCGAAGGTCGCCCACGCAAGCACCGGGCTTGTCACGATGCTGCAGCGCCGTATAGCGGACCCATGTCGGCGACGATCCTGCCCCTGCGCCCCCGCGTCGCCCCTGGCGCGTCACTCGCGCCGTTGCTCGACCTGTGCGGGCCCGACCTTGGGGCGGTCAACCATGTCATCCTCGACCGGATGCAGTCGCCGGTTGCGCTGATCCCCGAGCTGGCCGGTCATCTGATCGCCGGTGGCGGCAAGCGGTTGCGCCCGATGTTGACGCTCGCCTGCGCGCGGCTGCTCGAATACGGCGGACAGCGCCACTATCGGTTGGCGGCGGCGGTCGAGTTCATCCACACTGCGACCTTGCTCCACGACGACGTTGTCGACGGCTCGGACCTCCGCCGCGGCAAGTCGACGGCGAATAATATCTGGGGCAACCCGGCAAGCGTCCTCGTCGGTGATTTCCTGTTCAGCCGCGCTTTTGAACTGATGGTCGAGGACGGCTCATTGCGGGTACTACGCATCCTGTCGGGCGCGTCAGCGGTGATTGCCGAGGGGGAGGTCGCGCAGCTTACCGCACAGCGCAACGTCGACACGACCGAGGACCGCTACCTCGAAATCATCACTGCCAAGACCGCAGTCCTGTTCGCTGCCGCGTGCCAGATCGCCGCCGTCGTCGCCGAACGGACCCCGCCGGTCGAAGCGAGCCTCGAAGCCTATGGCCGCAATCTTGGCATCGCCTTTCAGCTTGTCGACGACGCGATCGACTATGTTGGCGACGCCGCGACGATGGGCAAGGATGCCGGCGATGACTTCCGCGACGGAAAGGTTACGCTGCCGGTTATCCTCGCCTTTGCACGCGGCGACGACACCGACCGGCGCTTCTGGCGCGATGCCATGCTCGGTCACGCCGCTGGCGACGGGGAGCTAGCCCATGCCCGTCGGCTGCTTGAAGCGACTGGCGCGGTTACCGATACACTGGCACGGGCGCGACATTACGGGGCGCGGGCAGCGGATGCGCTCGCCGGGTTCCCGGCGAACCGCGCGCGCGCCGCGCTGCTCGAAGCGGTCGAATTCGCCGTATCGCGGACGTTTTGACGTGAAGGCGCGCATTCACCAGCAGCCGAAAAGTTCGATGCAATCGGGCCGCGCGCGCGTCGGGCGCTGGCTGCTCGATTACGAGCCGGTGCAGTCGGCACATCTCGATCCCCTGACCGGCTGGGCCGGGTCGGGCGACATGGCGGGGCAGGTCCGCCTGACGTTTGACGATCTCGACGCGGCGGTCGCTTATGCCACTGCGGCAGGCATCGACTATGACGTTATCCGCCTCGGGCCGAGCCCGCTCAAGTTGCAGGCTTACGCCGACAATTTTCGCTGAGGGGCGATCGTCACGTCCCGCGACGGCAGCGTTTGCGCCCGGGTAGGTCGGGAAAATCCTTCGATCGGTTGTCGCAATTGATGACCGCGTCGCCGCCCTGAACCTTGATCCACGCCCGCACCTCGGGGTGCACGGGGTTAGGCATCGATTCGACGCGGTTGTGGCGCACCGAACAGTGGCGGCAGTCGAAGACTGCGATGCCGTGATAGTTCGTCACGCGGGCATAATTATGCTCGACCGTGATCCGGTCATACGGTCCGTCGAACGCGGTGAAACCCTGCATGTCGCCGATCGCGACATTATTCGTGATTTCGACATCAGCAACGGGGGCAAAATTCGCTTTCGACCACAGCTGGATGCAGTCCGGGTGCGCGCCCGGGGTCGGGTGGAAGTCGGTGCAGCGGTTATGGTCGGCGACAATCCGCTGCGACATGGCGATGTCGATGCCGTCGGAGCCCGAGTCTGAAAAGACGTTGTTGGTTAGCCGCGCGTCGGTGACGCGGCCAAGGATGATGCCGACGCTGGTATAATGACGGAAAGTCGCGCCATCGACGACGACGTGGTCGCCTTGTTCGAACTTGATCCCGTCGGTGACGGTGTCGCCGCCGTCGAATACGCCGCCGTGCCATGATATGCCTGAGACATTGTCGAAGCGCATGCTGCTCAACCGGGCGGCGGCAGCGGCGATCACCACCGGCGGTGACCAGTGGCGGTCGCGAACCGATACCCGGTCGTAGCTGCCGGGCGCGAGGCGAAGCGTGTCGCCCGCCTTGGCGGTCAGCAAAGCGTCGGCAAAGGTCGCGGGAGTCACGACGGTTTCGGCGGCGATCGGCATGGCCACCAACGCCCATAGTATCGCCGCCAGCCGCATCGACATCGTGCCTCTCCCAGGCGGTCACTCTATCCGATCGCGCGAAGGTCGCCAATCGCAGGCACTTCGCACTTTCACCCACCCGCCGTCCCCGGCTATAGGGACCCATGGCCCTGTCGTCCGCGCGCCCCGTCGTCATGCCCCTGTACATCCGCGCGCCGGTGGCACCGTCGGCGAGGCGGCGCGGCGCGGTCATGGCAGTGCAACTATCGGCGGCGGCGATCTACGGCTTTGCCGCCGTCGCGCTGCCGCTCGACCTGCTGATCGTGATGCTCGTCCCGATTGGCATCTGCTTGCTGATCGTGTTGTGGATGATGCCCGACCGCCGCGTTTTCCCTCTGGCGGCAATCACGACGAGCTTTGGCGTCACGCTGACACTGATGATGGCGTGGCCGAATTATATCGCTGTGGTCCTGCCGGGACTACCGTGGGTGACGCCGACGCGACTTGCGCTGTTCGTCCTGACGTTCCTGTTCCAATATAGCATCGCCACATCGTCCCCACTGCGGCACCATCTGGTGACGGTGGCGCGGTCGTCCTCTGTGCTATGGGCGCTGTTTCTGCTGTGGCAGTTGGCGATGTTCACCAGCCTGCCCTTCTCACACGCCATCGGCGAATCTATCAAAGGGTTGATCGGCAACGAACTTCGCCTCGCGCAAATGTTCTTCATCGGCTGCCTGATGTTCGCCCCGCGCGGCGGGCCGACCCGGACGATCCGCCTGATGCTCATCCTCGCGTTCGTGGCGGCGCTCGACGGTTTCCTCGAGCTACGCCTCGGGTTTCCGCCATGGGCGCACAGCATCCCAAGCTTCATGCGCATCGACGCTGATGCGCTCGCCAATATTCTTGGCAGCCAGTCGCGCGCTGACGACGGTCTGTATCGCGTGCGCGGGCCATATGTGAACAGCCTCGTCTTTTCCGAATTCCTGACGGTCTGCACGCCGTTCATCATCCATTGGCTGTTGACCGGGCGGACGATTTTGCTCCGTGCGGCGATGGCGGGGTTATGGCTGGTCGTCCTTGGCGCGATTGTCATCACTCAGTCGCGGCTGGGCCTGATCGGGACAATCATTGCGGTCGGAACCTATGTTCCAGTCTGGGCGTATCGCCAGTGGCGCGCCAATTCGACGTCGATCGTCGGCCCTTCACTCCTGATCGGTGCCCCGGTTTTCGCGCTGGCGCTGCTCGGCGTGATTTTCAGCAGTCACACACTGACGCTGCGCGTGCTCGGCGGCGGCGCCCAGGCGTCGAGCGACGAGGCGCGAACGGTCCAACGCCAAATGGCGATCCCGAAGATCGCCACCCATCCCCTAGGCTATGGCATCAACATGGGGGCGGGCGTTCTGGGTTTCACCGCCCCCAACGGCCTCGTCACGGTCGATAATTATTATCTAAACACTCTCCTCGACCTCGGTTACCCCGGCGCAATCGGGTTTTACGGGATGTTCTCCATGGCGGCGTGGCTCGGCGCGCGCGTCTATTTGAAAACCGCCGACCGCGAGAGCGAACTCGCCGGGCCACTTGGCATCGTTTGCCTGAACTTCGTCATTTTGAAATCGGTGCTAAGTCAGGAAAACAACCATTCGCTGATCTTTCTTCTGCTCGGCATGATGGCCGCCTTCTGGGCGCGCGAGCGCGGGCTGTTCGATCCCGACAATCTGTTTCCGCGCCGACGCGACGTGCGCGAAATGCACTCATAGGTTGGGTGGATGGAGCACGGCTATTTGAGACCAAACTTCGTCAGTTTGTTGATTTGAACTGTAATGTCGAGCGAGCCGACCGACTGGGCCTTCGATCGATCACTCGACGATCACTTCCGTAGCGAATACCTCGCGCCCTGATTACTGTCGCCGGCCGACACCTCGATCAAGATCAAGGCGCCCCGGTTATGATCGTGGCGTGACGAGGCAGTAGCCGTAGCGGAGTTGCCCCCCTAATTTGACTGTGTGTCGGAATAGAATTGTGGCAACGAATTTCAGTGATTAGATGTAGATGCAGGGTTCAGCATGACTTTAGAAGGCTCCATTGCTGTTACGGCCACGCTTGTCTGGCCGTGTGCCATGACGTTAGGCGAGGGTCCGATCTGGTTAACGAAGACCGAAACACTTTGGTTTATCGATATAAAACGTGGCAAATTATACTGTCTGACGCCCGACACAGGAGTTCGACAATGCTTCGATGTTGCCGGCGCACCAAGCTTTGTTGTAGCGCTCGACTGCGGAGCCCTGATGATAGGCAATCAACGTTCGTTGATGCGTGTCGAGAATGGCATCGTCACGGCTACTGTCGCGATGATCGATATGCCTCAGCATAACCGCACGAACGATGCGACGGTCGATCCGCACGGTGTTCTTTGGTTTGGTACGATGGATGACGGCGAGGCCAACGCTACTGGCCGCGTCTACCGTTACGACGGTACGTTATCCGAAGCCGGTGGTGCCTGTACGATTACCAACGGACCCGCTGTCAGCCCCGACGCGCGCTGGCTCTATCATGTCGACACACTGGCAAGGACGATCTGGCGTTTCGATATTAGTGGCGGCGCTGTGTCACTGCGCGATGGTATCGTCTTTGCTCAGATCGATTCCGAAGATGGCTATCCGGATGGCGTAACGATCGATTCCGAAGGCTGTTTGTGGGTCGGTCTATGGGGCGGCTGGAGCCTACGGCGCTATGCGCCGGACGGCGCCTTGCTCGCGACTGTAGCGGTGCCGTGCGCAAACGTCACCAAAGTTGCGTTTGGAGGGAAGAATCTTCGCACCGGGTTCGTCACCACTGCGCGCGCTGATCTTTCCGTCGACGAGCTTGCGATGCAACCCGACGCGGGTGGGCTATTCAGCTTCGAAGCACCCGCAGCGGGCCTGCCTGCAACGCCGCTCCGCCTTCGTTAAAAGCAGAGCGGCGTCCCGAAGGTTATAGCCGGAAGCGGATACCTGCCGAGTCGACTGATTCTTCATAGCGCACGCTGCGCGGGAAGGTCACAGGGTCAGCGCCGCCGTTGAAACCATAGGTCAGATATGTGACCTTGGGCTTGGCAAGAACATTGGTTACGTCGGCAAACAACGTGAGATTCTTGAATACATCATAGCTAGCCGATAGGTCGAGCCGACCGATAGGACTGGTCGTCTCGGCATATGTGTCTCTGCCACGAGGCTCAAAGCGCGAAGGATATGAACCGCGGTGGTTCCATGAAACGCGCGCCGAGAAGCCGTTAAGTTCATAAAAGGCGGCTAGATTATACGTCCATTTCGACACGCCAATGATTGGCGACTGGGTAATCTCGCCACCAAGCGCCGCCGGCACGCCGGTCTTGGCATTAAGATAGGTAAGATTGCCCTGCACGCCGAACGCATGCGCCCAAGCGGGCAAAACGTTGAAATCCAGAAACGTCGTCGCCTGCGCCTCAAAGCCGTCGATTCTGCCGCGCCCCGTATTGTACGGCCGGTTGACAGTAATTGCGCCGAAGGTTGGATCGATGATCGCCTGATTGTAGTTTTGAATGAATCCGTTCAAGTCGCGCCGGAAGACAGCACCTGAGATCGAGCCCGTCCGCGAGAAATAATATTCAAGCGAGGCATCGTAATTTTGGGAGCGCAGCGGATTTAGGTTCGGGTTGCCGCCGTTGGCAAAGCGTGTGGCATTGCCGCTGGCAGGTGGGTCGACCGCAAGACCGGGGCTGTATTGCGAGAACCCCGGACGCGTGCGCGTTTCTGTATAGGACAAACGCAGCTGCAACTTATCGTTGAAGTGAAGCTTGGCGCTCACGTTCGGCAACCAGTCATAATAGGTTTTGGTGACGTTGATCGGTGCAAACGTATCGGGCAAGCCAGCTGCGCGAATTCGGTTCGTACCGCTTATCGAAAGATCGGTCTCGACGATGCGTAAGCCAACGGCGCCATCAACGTGAACTCCGTCGGTGTTGCCAAACGCGTACTTTGCCTGAAAATAGCCAGCGTAGGACTTTTCGTTAGCAGAAAAGGTGACCGACGGATCAGCCGGTGGCGCACCTGCCGCAAAGCCCGAGAATGTGCGAAGCTACGCGATATTCGCACGAACGCTGTCATAGGTCGGCGTGTAATATCCTCTCAACGTCGACGGATCGCTGGCAGGAAATCCACTCGGCGCGACATAATAGCTGACTGGCACTGCACTCAGCGCAATGCGATCCCGCTCACGGGAGTTATAGCGGCTGCCATCTTCGAAATGAGAGTCGCGGTCGACATAGCGGAAGCCGGCTTCAATTCGTGTCAGTCCGGGTAGACCGGTGTCATACGCAACATCGACACGCCCCTGATAATCCGAGCCCTTGGCAATCAACTGACGATCGAAAAAGCCGCGGAAAATGTAGTTCGACGCTTTGGTCGGATCGACGCCATTGGCGAATGCGAAGCCCGGCCCGGCACTGAGATTGGTGACACCCGTATTGGCACTGATCGTTGCCCGCGCAGCATAGGCCGTGTCGAAGCTGTAAATCGAATCGAAGAAGGTGCTGGTTGTATGCGCGCCATCAGCGGAAATGTGCAGCTGCCCTGAATCATATTTGCCACCGAGCGCATACTGGTAGGTGTTGGTCTTGAGGTAGGTGGCACCCTGAAAACCGTCCGGGCGGAATGGATCAGTGACGGTGAGGCTTTGCACACGCGCATTCGGACCCGCCCCCGTGGTTACCACGTTGGCATAATTCGAACCGCCCCAGAGCGGAATGCTCGTCTGGCGGTCCGATACTTTGTTACGAAAGCCCTGCCAAAGCGCCTCGCCATATAATTCAAGGCCCGGTGCCGGGCGCCATTGAATTGCGCCGTTGAGCGAAGGACGAACGCGGTCACCTTCACCAAAATCGATACGCTGGATATCGGGGAAGCGCACATTCGCGCCGCCGGCACCGATCCCGCTATTGGCCACAAAGTCTGTGTTCGAGCGAGTTGAATCAAGGTAGCGGAGTCGCGTGTACGATCCGCCGACCAGCACGCCGATTTCGCCGATGCCGCTTTCCCAACGATTACTGACCAACACGTTACCGTTGGGGTCGAAGTGCTTCGAACGCTTCGTGTAGAGGCCCCAGGCAGACCCGACGATTTTTAGTCCGTCGAAGTCGAATGGCCGCCGCGAACGGACATTAATTTCGCCGGCGAGACCGCCTTCGACCATGTCCGCAGAAGTGTTCTTGAAGACCTCGACTGCCGAAATGGCACCCGACAGAAAATCCTGTAATGCGACCGAGCGTGCTTCAGCCGTAAAGATTTCACGACCATTATACGTCGTTGTGAAATCGGGCAGGCCTCGCACAAGAACGCGGCTCGCTTCGCCGTTACTACGATCGACTTGCACGCCGGCGATGCGGGCGGCGGTGTCCGAAACCGCAATATCCGGTAGCTTGCCGATGTCGGTCGCAACGATTGAGTCAACCTGCTGTACCGAAGTTTTTTTAATGGCTTGCGATGATTCCAAGCTCTTACGTAGCCCGGTCACCACGATGTCAGCGATGGGGGTGGCATCAGCCGCCGCAACGTTCGCCGCCGCTGGTAGGATTTGGGCGGTCTGCGCTGTAGCGGGAAGCGCGGCACCGAGCACCAAAAGCGACGTCGACCCCAATATGACGGACTTCAAGCGCATCTCTGCCTCCTCCAAGCGTGTTAAGCCGACCCCTGTTATCGGGACCCTACCTGTGGCTTATAGTCACTGTTTTTAGCTCAATACAAGTTATTAATCTTACAAATCGGATAATCGTTGTGCTGGTCCAATTTGGTTGCTTCGCGCGCTCTTGCCGATGCAGTACCACCCGCTGTTGGTTGGCCGGGGATCGAATGCCGGAGCATAATATTGCCGCACCTCCCGCCTGCCACCGTTTCTTTATTATCTGATATATAAGTTTTCTATTCGTGTGATAAGTCGATATCAACCACGATATATCGGCGACGCCGACGGCATGCGTCGCGGAATTCGAAGCGGAGGGCGATTTGGGCGAATTGGTCAGCGACGCGAGCGAAACGGCCGAGCCCAAGTTAAGCCTGCGCTCGCGTGCGTGGTTCGACAATCCAACAAATCCCGACATGACGGCGCTATATGTCGAGCGGTATCTTAATTATGGCCTGAGCCTTGAGGAATTGCAGTCGAGCCGACCAATCATCGGCATTGCGCAGACAGGCAGCGATCTGGTGCCCTGCAACCGCCACCACATCGTCCTTGCACAACGCGTGAAAGACGGCATTCGCGATGCGGGAGGTATCCCGGTCGAATTCCCGACGCACCCCATCCAGGAAACCGGCAAACGCCCGACCCCGGCACTCGACCGCAACCTCGCGTATCTTTCACTGGTCGAGACGCTTTATGGCTATCCCCTCGACGGCGTGGTGTTGACGATCGGTTGCGACAAGACGACCCCTGCATGTTTGATGGCGGCGGCCACCGTAAATATCCCGGCAATCGCATTGTCGGTCGGCCCGATGCTCAACGGTTGGCACAAAGGCGAACGCACCGGATCGGGCACGATCGTGTGGAAGGCGCGCGAAATGCTTGTCGCGGGCGAGATCGATTACAAGGGCTTTATCGAGCTGGTCGCCTCGTCTGCCCCGTCAACCGGGTATTGCAACACAATGGGCACGGCGACGACGATGAATTCGTTGTGCGAAGCGCTCGGCATGTCGCTGACCGGCTCGGCGGCGATCCCGGCACCGTATCGCGACCGTCAGCAATGCGCGTGGGAAACCGGTCGCCGTATCGTTGAGATGGTGCGATCCGATCGCAAACCGAGCGATATTCTCACCCGCACCGCGTTCCTTAACGCGATCCGTGTCAACTCAGCCATCGGCGGGTCCACGAATGCGCCGATCCATCTGAACGCCATTGCTCGACATGCCGGCATCGAACTGACTCTTGCTGATTGGGAAGCGCATGGTGCCGATGTGCCATTGCTCGTCAATCTTCAGCCGTCGGGCAAATATCTGGGCGAAGACTATTACCGTGCCGGCGGCGTGCCGGCGGTAATGGGCGAACTCTTTCGCGGTGGGCTGCTCGACGGTGAAGCCATTACTGCCAATGGAAAAAGCGTCGCTGCCAATATCGGCGAGGCGCGAAGTGAAGACGAGGACGTCATCCGGCCGCTCGAGCGGCCGCTTCAGGCAGCCGCAGGGCTTACGGTGTTGTCAGGCAATCTTTTCACTTCAGCCGTCATGAAGCTGTCGGTGATCTCTGAAGAATTCCGATTGCGCTATCTAAGCGACCCCGCTTCGCCGGGCGCGTTTGAAGGCAAGGCCGTGGTGTTCGACGGGCCGGAAGATTATCACGCCACGATTGACGATCCCGCGCTCGGCATCGACGACCGCACCATATTGATTATGCGCGGAGCCGGGCCGATCGGCTATCCGGGCGGTGCCGAGGTGGTCAACATGCGCCCGCCGGCGGCATTGATCCGCGCGGGCATTCACGCGCTGCCATGTATTGGTGACGGGCGCCAGTCAGGCACCAGCGGCAGCCCCTCGATCCTCAATGCCAGCCCCGAAGCGGCGATTGGCGGCGCTCTCGCGCTGGTACGGACCGGCGACATTATTCGCATCGATCTGAATACGCGGCGCGTCGACATGCTGGTCGATGCTGTGGAAATCGCTGCAAGGCGCGCGGCGCTCGATGCCGCGGGAGATACGCTCGCACCGCCGTCGCAGACGCCATGGCAAGAGATTTTTCGCGCGCTTGTCGGTCAATTTGATACGGGCGCGGTCATCGAGGATGCGGTCAAATATCAGCGCATAGCGCAGACCAAAGGCCTGCCCCGCGACAGCCATTGACAGAAAAGGACAGTCCCGTGGAGAAAAGCAGATTGAGGGCGGCGCTGAGTGTCGGGACGGTGTTGGCGAGCATCGCCGCAAGTCCGGTGGTTGCTACCGATACCAAACGCTTCGACTTTGGCAAACTTCCTGACGGTCGCGTCGTGGCGGCCGTCACGCTCAGCAATAAACGGGGCGTCTCGGCGACGATCATTGCTTATGGAGCGACATTACAATCGCTCGTCATGCCGGATCGGACAGGCAAGCGCGCCGACGTTGCGCTAGGCTATGCCAGCATCGCGGACTATCTGGCCAAGCCACAATATTTTGGCAGCACGGTCGGTCGGTTCGCCAACCGTATTGCCAAGGGGCATTTCGAACTCGACGGTAAGACCTACCAGACACCGGTTAATAACGGGGTGAATTCGCTGCACGGCGGCACGGTCGGGTTCGATAAAGTGCTGTGGCAGGTGGCCGATGTGCAGTCGGGTCCGTCGGCCTCGGTCAAGCTGCGTTATGTAAGCCCCGATGGCGATCAGGGGTATCCCGGGACAATGACTGTCGATGCAACATATTCGCTGGATGAAGCGAACGCGCTGACCATTGACTATCGCGCGACCACTGATCGTCCGACGATCGTTAATGTTACCAATCACGCGTATTGGAATCTCTCAGGTGAAGGCTCACCAAATGGCGCGATGGGCACCCTCGTGACCATTCCTGCTGATAGCTATATTCCGACCGATAGCGGCGCGATCCCGACCGGTGCCGTCAAGACGGTCGCAGGAACCGTTTTCGACTTTCGCCAACCACATGCGATCGGCGAACGCGTCCGCACCGCAAACGATGAGCAAATCGTCTTCGGAAGGGGCTACGATCATAACTGGATAATCGGCCGCGAGGTTACACTTGCCCAGCATATGATGGCCCGCGCCTACGATCCTGTGTCAGGTCGCGGTTTTGAACTGTGGTCGACGCAGCCGGGGCTGCAATTTTATTCGGGTAATTTCCTTGACGGCACGTCATCAGGCAAATCCGGGCATATCTACAGGGAGGGTGACGCCTTTGTGATGGAGCCCCAAATCTTTCCCGACACCCCCAATCAGCCGTCGTTCGGATCGGCGCGGCTTGAGCCGGGACAGTCGTATCGCAACGTGATGACGTATCGACTGACCTTCGGTCAGCGCGCCAAATGACTGGGAGTCCCATGGTGAAGACCCGCATCCTGTTTTCGCTGGCCGCCGCCGCTGGCTTGCTCCACGCCGCCGCCGCTGACGCGCGCGATTTATGGAGTAAGGCTCAGGCAAAGACTTGGTATGCCGCCCAGCCATGGCTCGTCGGCTCGAACTACACCCCCGCCACCGCGATTAATCAGCTTGAAATGTGGCAACCTGAAACGTTCGACCCTGCGACGATCGACAAAGAGCTAGGTTGGGCAGAAAAACTGCACATGACGACGATGCGCGTCTTCCTGCACAATATCGTGTGGGAAAATGATGCTCCCGGCTTCAAGCGTCGAATCAATATCTTCCTCGCCATCGCCGCGAAGCACCACATCAAGCCATTATTTGTACTTTTCGACAGTTGCTGGGATCCGAACCCGGCGGCCGGCCCGCAACATCCGCCGATACCGGGTGTCCACAACTCCGGTTGGGTGCAGGGGCGAGGTGCGCTTCGGCTGGCTGACACGCGCCAATACAAAAAACTTGAGAATTATGTGACAGATGTGGTTGGCAGCTTCGCCAACGACGACCGGATCCTTGGCTGGGACGTATGGAACGAACCCAATAACGGCGGCGGTGGCAACTATGCTCCAACTGCGGAAAAAATGAATCTGGTAGCTGGCCTGCTGGTCAAAGTGTTCGACTGGGCGCAATCGGCTAACCCGCAACAGCCGCTGACCTCGGGCGTGTGGACCGGCAGTCATTGGGACGATACCGCCACTCTCGATCCTGTCGAGCGCATTCAGATCGCACGGTCCGATGTGATAAGCTTCCACGATTATAGCTGGCCCGAAACTTTCATCGTGCGGGCTCGCCAGATGCTGAGCTATGGTCGACCAGTGCTTTGCACCGAGTTCATGGCGCGCGGCGCTGGATCGACCTTCGACGGGTCGCTGCCGATTGGCAAAAAGCTCGACATCGCGATGTTCAACTGGGGGTTCGTCGACGGCAAGACCCAAACGCGTCTGCCATGGGACAGCTGGAAGAAGCCATATACCTATGACGAGCCTCCTATCTGGTTTCACGAAGTGTTGCGCGTGGATGGTTCACCGTATCGCGCTGCCGAGACAGACTTGATTGCACGCCTTGCGACCGCGCCGAAGGGCGTGGTGCCGAATACGAATTGAAGGGCGGATCCATGCGCAAGACCACGCTATTCGTTGCCGTTGCAGTTGTCTGCCTGCCGCTGGCTGCCGACGCTCAAGAGGTAAAATCGGTATTTGCCGGTGCAGATCCAGGAGCGGAATATTTCGACGGCCAGCTGTGGATCGATCCAACCGGGCATGGCGATAGGCTCGAAGCATGGTCTTCACCCGATCGCGAAAACTTTACACGCGCAGGCGAGCTTTTGGCGCTTAAAGACATTGCGTGGGTGCGGGCCGACAAGCAGCCGCGGCATTATCTTTGGGCACCTGACATGGTTTTTGCAGGCGGCAAATACTTTCTCTATTATTCTGTCGGTCCTCAGGATCCGACGCCTAGCCGTCTCGGTGTCGCGGTTTGCGCATCGCCGAAGGGACCGTGTACCGACAGCGGCCACCCCTTGCTCACCGGGGGCAACGGCTTCGAGGCTATCGACCCGATGGTTTTCATCGACCGAAAGTCTCACACACCGTATCTGTATGCCGGAGGCAGCGCGGGCGCAAAACTACGACTGTTCGAACTGAAACCCGACATGATCACGATCGATCATGAGGATGCGATCGTTACGCCACCGCTGTTTACCGAAGGCGTGTTTATGCACGAGCGGAATGGCATCTACTACCTGTCGTACAGTCATGGTTCGTGGAACACGGCGAATTATGCGGTTCATTATGCGATGGCACCAAGTCCGCTTGGGCCATGGAAGTATCGCGGCGTAATTCTCCAAAGCGACAAGAAATTCAAGGGGCCCGGCCATCACAGCTTCGTTCAAGATCCCAAGGATGGATCGTGGTCGATCGTCTATCACCGCTGGGAAGGGAAAAAGGGCGACGGGCCCTATACCGACGAGCGTCGTGTCGCGATTCAGCCAATTTCATACGATCAATACGGATAGATCGTGCCAATAAAGATGACGCCCTAAGCTAACGCGCGATTGGTGCTGTGTCGCGATTGGCTTCGACCTGCTCGATCAGTTCGAGCACGTCGCCGATCAGATGCCTCATTGCCGCGCGGGCCTGATCTGCGTTGCGTTTAACAATCGCATCGCGCACTGCCTGATGATCTGCGATGCTGGCGGTACGGCCCTTGATCCGATTTGTGAAACGGATCGATGTACTAAGCGCGGTGGTCACCACGTCTCGGAATTGCATGTAGAACGGGTTTGTCGACGCTTTGAGGATGGCCACGTGGAAAGCGATGTCCGCATCCAGTGGCTCATCGTGGCCCTGCTCGGCTGCGATCATACGGGCGAGACCGGCGTCGATTCCGCGCATATCGTGCTCGTGACCGAACCTTGCCGCCAACGCCGCTGCCTCAGGTTCGATCGAAACCCGTAATTGGTTGAAATGTCTCAATAAATCGACCGAGAATTTGCGTTCGAGCAACCACCGCAATACATCGGTATCGAACAAGTTCCATGTCTCAGACGGTTGAATAATCGTGCCCTGTCGTGGGCGCGCGCTAAGCAAACCCTTGGCGGTCAGCATTTTGACGGCTTCGCGGGTGACCGAGCGGCTCACCCCATTCGCTTGAGAAATTTGCGCCTCGGTCGGAAACGGCACCTTCTCATACTGGCCGGTCACGATGCTGCGCCCCAGGCTGTCGAGCAAACCA
>JBBRQR010000032.1:0-15096 GCA_038226115.1 Sphingomonadales bacterium
CGTATCGGCAAAGCGCGGGTCGGGCTTGTCGTCGGCCTCGATCAGCTTGTCGGTCGCCTTGACCTCGTTGATCAGGTGACGGCGGAGGTCGGCCTCACGCAGGCGCGGGCGGCTCGCGTCGGCGGCGAGCGGGTCGCTCAACTGCGGCACGATGATGTCGGGCTCGATGCCATTTTCCTGCACCGACCGCCCCGACGGGGTGTAGTAGCGCGCCGTCGTCAGGCGCAGCGCGGTATCGTCGCTCAGTGGCAGCAGTGTCTGGACTGAACCCTTGCCGAAGCTGCGCTGGCCCAACACCAACGCGCGGCGCTGGTCCTGAAGCGCGCCGGCGACGATCTCCGATGCCGATGCGCTGCCCTCGTCGATCAGGACGACGATCGGCTTGCCGCCGGTCAGGTCGCCGTTCTTCGCATAATAACGCTCGATGTCGTTCTTCGTGCGCCCGCGCTGCGAAACGATTTCGCCGTGATCGAGGAAGGCGTCGCTAACCTCGATTGACTGGTCGAGCAGCCCGCCGGGGTTCGACCGCAGATCAACCACGAACCCCGCAAGCTTCGGCCCCAACTGCTTCTCGATCGCGACGATCGCCGCGCGTGTCGCCGGGCCGGTCTGCTTGCTGAACGAGGCGATGCGGATGACGCCGGTGTTGCCCTTCACCTCCCACTTGACCGGCTTGATGACGATGATCTCGCGCTTGAGCGTGAACTCGAGTGGCTTGGGCGCACCTTCGCGGATCACGGTCAGCTTGACCGTCGTGCCCGGCGTGCCGCGCATCTTGTCGACCGCCTCGGTCAGCGTCGAGCCGAACAGGGTCTCGCCGTCCAACTTGGTGATGTAATCGCCCGACTTGATCCCGGCGCGCGCGGCGGGCGTGTCGTCGGTCGGGGCGACCACCTTGACCGCGCCCTCGTCGGTTTGAACCGTCAGGCCGAGCCCGCCGTATTCGCCGTCGGTGACCTGCTTCATGTTGGCGAAGTCGCGCGCGTCGAGGTAGCTCGAATGCGGGTCGAGCGACGCCAGCATGCCGTTGATCGCGCCGTCGATCAGCTTCTTGTCATCGACCTTGTCGACATAGCTCACCCGCACGCGCTCGAACACGTCCATGAACGCGTCGAGCCGCTTGTTGGTGTCGGTCTCGGGCGCGGCGGCGAGCATGTGCGCGGGGAGCAGCACGACGGCGCCGGCGAGGAGGGCGAGGCGAACGCGGGTCGACAACATCGGCGGTTCCTTCGGGAATGCCTCGATATAGCACCGCGACGCGCGCTAGCCATCCCGGTGATACGGATGACCGGCGAGGAGCGATGTCGCACGGTACAACTGCTCGGCAAGCATCGCCCGAACCATCAGGTGGGGCCACGTCGCCGGGCCGAAGCTGAGCAACCGCGTCGCAGCGGCGCGGGCGGCATCGCCGTGACCGTCGGCCGGGCCGATGACGAATCGCGCTTCACGGATGCCGTCGTCGCGCCAGCGGGCGAGGGTGTCGGCAAACTCGCGGCTGGTCATCGCTGCGCCGCGTTCATCGAGCAGCACCGTCACGAACGGCGTCGGCGCGTCGGGCACCTTGCCCGCTCCCGCGTCGGACAGCTCGGTAAGCGTCACCGGCCACGCGATTCGCGCCAGGTAACGGTCGACGAGTGCCGCCTCCGGCCCGCGCCCGATCCGCCCGTGGGCGACGATATGGAGGCGCATGGCTGATCCTTAGGCTCGCGCGTAACTTCACATTCTTCACAGGGCTACGCTGGGTGCGCGAGGGGCCGAGCCCCTCCCCGTGACGGCGTTTACTACGCCAAGTTCAAAAGAAGTTCACGGTCACGCGCATCGTTTCGCGGGTTCATCCCCCGGCGAAGTTCACACGAAGTTCGCGCCCACGCATGAAATTCGAATCGTCTCCCGCCCGAGTGACGCGAATGACAGACTGACTCACGATGAGAAACCGAACGCCCGCCGCCCGGTGGCGACATGCGTAGTTTACCCGATTCGGGGTGGTGTAGGAAAATGGTTTTTGCGGGGCGCAGCAGCGGTCGATGCAAAGGCCAACCATCGACGTGGCCGCCGACCCCGCCTGTGTCAGCGGATCAGGCTATCGCGGCAAAAAGCCGAGGTCGAAAATTCCATCCCCGCCGTATGGCGACCGCGAGGAAGGGTGGGATCGGCTCCCCGCGCAACCGTGCGGCGCGGACGTAGACGAGCAGTTGGGCGAACATCAGCAGCGGTGCGGTCGGCGATTCCTTGGCTTCGAACCAGACCTGATCGGTCTGGATATCGACCAGACCCTTGAAATACTTCTTCAGGTCGAGCGCGCCGATATAGGCGTCCTTGACGTCTTCCTCGGACTTCGCCCGCGCAAGGGCTTTGGCCAGGCTCACCGATTTTTCCTGCAGCCCCCGCGCTCAGTCGTCGGTCAGCAGCGCCGGGTCGATGCCCTCGGCTAGGGGATCGACCGGGACCGCCTCGATCGGGTCGTGGCCGACGGGCATGGGCTCGACGACCACCTTTGCCGGGGCGCGGGCGGGGCCAGTCGAGCCGCTGGGGCCGTCGAACGCCCACATTTTTTCGAGGTTGTAGAAGCTGCGGACTTCGGGGCGGAAGATGTGGACGATGACGTCTTGCGCGTCGATCAGGACCCAGTCGGCGGCGGGCAGGCCCTCGATGCGGACCCGACGCCCGAGCTCGGTCTTGGCGCGCTCGGCGATTTTCGCGGCAAGGCTCGCGACCTGCCGCGTCGAGCGCCCGCTGGCGATGACCATGTGGTCGGCAATGCTCGTCTTGCCGGCGAGCGGGATCGTCACGACCTCGACTGCCTGATCGTCATCGAGCGTCGACAATACGAGCGCGTGGAGCGCGGCGACCGCCGCATCATCGCTGGCGACGGGGCGCAAAGCGCGGGCGACGGGCGAGGCCGTCGGGGTCAGGGCCAAAGCAGTTTCCTTGTCGTCGTCGGATGGAGGGAAGCAAATCGCCGCCCCGCGAGCAGCGTTGCAGGCCTATCGGCCCAGGTGGGATCGGCACGCCGGATCGCTGTCGCCGACAGCGGGCTCATGCGGATGTCGAGAACGACGATCGCCGGAAGCCTCCATTCGCGCCACGTCCCGGCAGTGGCCGAACCGTGCCGCCGCCGCCCGAACCACGCCATCGCAGGCGCAGTCAAAGCGTGCCGCATATAGCCCGGACGGGCGAGAACCGCAATCGGCACCCGCGCCGCCAGCCCGCGCCACCGCGACCATCGGTGCAACTGCGCCAGATTATCGGCCCCCATCAGCCAGATGAAGCGAACATTGGGGTAGTGCCGTTGCAGCGCGGCGAGCGTATCGACGGCGTATCGCGTCCCCAGCCGCTGCTCGATATCGGTGACGTGGATGCGGGGGTGGTGCGCGACGGCGCTAGCGGATGCGACGCGCGCGCTCAGCGGCGCCATGTCGGCAGCGGTCTTCAACGGGTTCTGCGGGCTGACCAGCCACCACACCTCGTCGAGGCCGAGCCGCCGCAACGCCTCGACGCTGATATGCCGGTGTCCGGCGTGCGCAGGATTGAACGACCCGCCAAGGAGACCGATCGATTTCATCGTTGGCGACGGCGCATGTGGACGACGCGGAGGATCGCGAGGACGACGCCGGGGTCGTAACAAATGATATAGTGGACCTTCGGGATTGAAAGCTTGCGCACCCGGCGACCCGGCAAGCGGACGCCAGACAGCGGAAAGTCAACGAGACGTGACGCTGCACGATCGATCGTCGCGACGACGCGCTCTGAAGCGGCGGCATCGAACTGCTCGATGTAGGCGCCGATCGCGTTCAGGTCGGCGAGGGCGAGTTCCGACCAGTGTGGACGGTTCATCCGCCCCGAAGACGCGCCAACAAAGCTTCGATCCGGCGGTCGGCCTCAGCGGGAGCAACGAGGCCGTGTTTCGCCACCGACTCGAGGCCCGCGTCGATGATCGCGCGTTCCTCGGCTTCGGTGAAGCCATTGATATCGGCGTCTCCAGTCCAGTCGTCGATGAATGCTTGTTTCGTCGCCATCATCCGCCTCCACGCACCTGTCCGGTCCCGCGCACGACGTTCTTATACGTCGTCAGACCTTCGAGCGCCACGGGGCCGCGCGCGTGAAGGCGCCCTGTGGCGATGCCGATCTCGCCGCCGAAGCCGAATTCACCGCCGTCGGCGAACTGGGTCGAGGCATTGTGGAGGACGATTGCCGAATCGACCGCGCTCAGAAACGCGGTGGCGGCGTCGGCGTCGGCGGTGACGATCGCGTCGGTGTGGTGGCTGCCGTGGGCGGCGATATGCGCGACCGCCCCCGCGACTCCGTCGACTTGGCGCACGGCGGCGACGGCGTCGAGATATTCGGTGTCCCAGTCGGCAGCGCTGGCGGGCGTCAGGCGCGGGTCGAGCGGCAGGAGAGCGGCATCGGCGCGAACCTCGCAGCCGCCGTCAAGCAAGGCCCGAAGCAGTCCGGCGGGGTCGGGGTATGCCGCGTCGATCAACAGCGTCTCCATCGCGCCACACACGCCGGTGCGGCGCAGCTTGGAGTCGGCAACGATCGCGACCGCCATGGCGGAATCGGCACATCCGTCGACATAGACGTGATTGTTGCCGTCGAGATGGGCGAGCACCGGGACCTTCGCCTCGGCGAGCACGCGCGCGACGAGGCCCTTGCCGCCGCGCGGAATGATGACGTCGATCAGCCCCGCCGCGCCGAGCATCGCGCCGACGAGCGCGCGGTCGGGATCGGCGACGCGCTGGATCGCTGCCGATGGCAGACCCGCCGCAATCAGCCCCTGCGCCAGCGCGGCGTGGATCGCGGCGGTCGACGCCGCCGCCTCGCTGCCGCCGCGCAGGATGACGGCGTTCCCCGCCATCACCGCGAGCGCGCCTGCGTCGGCGGTGACGTTGGGGCGGCTTTCGTAGATGATGCCGACAACGCCGAGCGGCACGCGGATGCGCTCGAAGCTCAGCCCGTTCGGCGTAACCCACGCGGCGGCGACTGCGCCGACGGGGTCGGGCAGCGCGGCGATTGCGTCGAGCGCGGCGGCCATCGCTTCGACCCGCTCGGGGGTAAGGAGCAGGCGGTCGCGGAGCGCGGGTGACAGCGCCGCCGCGCCCGCCATATCGGCAGCGTTGGCGGCGAGGATCGCGGCGGCACCGGTGCGGATCGCCGCCGCCATCGCCGTCACTGCCGCCGCCTTGGCTGCCGTCGGTGTCGCGGCGAGAATCGTTGCCGCTGTCCGCGCCGCCGCGCCCATCGTGGCGATAGTTTCGGCTGGGGGCGGCGGTGTCGTCACAACAACACCAGCTGATCGCGGTGGATCATCGCCGCGCGCGGGGCGTGACCCAGGATCGGGCCTTGCGCGTCGTTGCGCTGACCCGCGATCAACACGGCATCGGCGGCGTCGTACGCGATCAGCCCGCGCGCAACCGGGCCGTGGGGGCCGACGACGGTGACGACATCGCCGCGCATGAACCGCCCCGCGACGCGCGTCACCCCGGCGGCAAGCAGGCTCGCGCCGCCCGCCAGCGCCTTGGCCGCGCCATCATCGATGTAGACTTCGCCCGCGACGGTTGCGCGCGCGGCAAGCCACGCCTTGCGCCCCGAGGCTCCGGCTGCGGCGATGAAGACGGTGCCGACGCCCGTAGCGGCGAAGGTGGCAAGCGGGTGGTTGCCGCGCCCGTCGGCGATCGCGAGCGGGATGCCGGCGGCGACGGCGAGCTTGGCGGCGGCGACCTTGGCCGCCATGCCGCCGGTGCCGACGCCCCCCGCCAATGCGAGCGTTCCTCCGGCCATCGCCTCGACGGCGGCGTCGATCGTCGCGACTTCGGCGAGCAGACGGGCGGCGCGGTCGCGGCGCGGATCGGCGGTATACAGGCCCGCAACGTCGGACAGCAGGATCACACCCCCCGCCTGCGCCGCCGGGGCGACGCGCGCGGCGAGGCGGTCGTTGTCGCCGAAACGGATTTCGGCGGTGGCGACGCTGTCGTTCTCGTTGACCACCGGCACCGCGCCAAGCGTCAGCAGCCGGTCGAGCGTCGCGGCGACGTTCAGATATCGCCGCCGGTCCTCGAGATCGTCGAGCGTCAACAGGATCTGTGCTGCCTGAAGGTCGTATTGCCCGAGCAGCTCGGCATACGCCGCCGCGAGGACGATCTGCCCCGTCGCCGCCGCCGCCTGTGCGTCGTCGAGGCTCGCGCGCCCGCCCTTCGCCAACCCCAGCCGTCGTGCGCCGAGGGCAATCGCGCCCGAGGTGACGATGACGATCGCCTGACCCGCAGCGCGGCGTGCGGCGATGTCGGCGGCGACGCTCGCGAGCCAGTCGCGGCGGACGCGGCCATCGCTGTCGACGAGCAACGACGAGCCGATCTTGACGACGAGACGCGGGCACACAGCGGGGGCGAAGCGCGCGGCGGCCGACGGCGGCGTGGCGGGGGCGGGCCCGGTGGCGGGGGACAACCCATTGGCGGGAAGGCTCGCCATCCGACCCTACCCTGTCATTCCCGCGCAGGCAGAAACCCATGCACTCAAACGGTCGAGGTTATGGGTCCCCGCCTCGGGGATGACACCGCGATGGGAGCATCGGACTGCAGCGGGCCAGATGCGCAAAATCAAGCGCTGACGGGGGTCCGTCGTCACACCGGCGTCCACGCGCGCACCGTCCCTGCGGCGGGGGCCTTCGCCGCGCCGACGGCTTCGATCAGCCGGTCGAGGACCGGCTCCAACCCGGCACGGGTGGCTCCCGACAACAGGAACACCTCGGCCCCGCTGACCTTGGCGAGCTTTTTCTGCAGCTTCGCCAGCGCCTTGGGTTCGACCAGGTCGGATTTGTTGAGGGCGATGATCTCCGCCTTGCCCTCGAGCCCCGCGCCATAGGCGTCGAGCTCGTCGCGGACGACTTCGTAATTGCCGACGGGGTCGTCGTCGCTCGCGTCGACGAGGTGAAGGAGGATGCGGCAGCGTTCGATGTGCCCCAAGAACCGGTCGCCGATGCCGACGCCGTCGGCGGCTCCGGCGATCAGCCCGGGGATGTCGGCGAGGACGAACTCCTGCCCCTTGTGGCCGACGACGCCGAGCTGGGGTTTCAGCGTCGTGAACGGGTACGCGCCGACCTTGGCGGCGGCGTTGGTCACGGCGTTGAGAAAGGTCGACTTACCCGCATTCGGCATCCCGAGCAGGCCGGCGTCGGCGATCAGTTTAAGCCGCAGCCAGACCCACGCTTCGGCCGATTCGCCACCGGGTTCGAACTCGCGCGGGGCACGGTTTGTCGACGATTTGAAGAAGGCGTTGCCTTTGCCCCCCGATCCGCCGTGGAGAAGCGTTAGCCGCTGGCCGACGGCGGTGAAGTCGGCCAGCAGGGTCGAACCCCCGCTGCCGTCGCCATCATCGTCGATCACCTGCGTGCCGACCGGAACCTTGATGTGGAGATCGTTGCCACCCGCGCCAGTCCGCTCGCGCCCCATGCCGTGCTGGCCGCGCTGCGCCTTGAAGTGCTGCGAATAGCGGAAGTCGATCAGCGTGTTGAGGCCCGCGACGCTTTCGAAGATGACGTCGCCGCCGCGTCCGCCGTCGCCGCCGTCGGGACCGCCATATTCGACGAACTTCTCGCGGCGGAACGACACCGCACCGTCGCCGCCCGCGCCCGAGCGGAGAAAGATCTTGGCCTGATCGAGAAACTTCATGGGGGTGTTCCTAGCATGTCCGCCGGAACAAACCACCATCGGCGAACCGCTGCGGTGCGCTGGGGACCCGCCGTGCGCACGCGCGGCGATCGCCGGAAGCTCACACGAGGGACGATCGAAATGCGCGGCGTCAGTTCGGTGGAAGCTCACACTTCCTACAAACGAAACCCTACAACCGCGAACCTATCCGGCACACGACGGAGAATTTACTCGGCGGCAATCGCCATTGGCTCGGCGGCCCGCACGTCGACGCTGACGTACTTGCGGCCAAGGCGACCGGCGTGAAAGACGACGACGCCTTCGCTTGTGGCGAACAACGTGTGATCGCGCCCGATGCCGACGTTTCGGCCCGGATAGACCTTCGTCCCACGCTGGCGAATGATGATGCAGCCGCCGGTGACATCCTGGCCGCCGAACTTCTTGACGCCGAGGCGACGTCCAGCGGAGTCGCGACCGTTGCGGGTCGAGCCGCCTGCTTTCTTATGTGCCATGGTTCAGCCCACCGAAACGATTTTAAGGACCGTCAGCTGCTGCCGATGACCGTTCTTGCGGCGATAGTTATGGCGCCGCTTCTTCTTGAAGATGATGACCTTGTCGGCCTTGGTCTGAGCGACGATTTCTGCCGTCACGCCACCCGACGTAAGCGCGCCGCCGTCGCCGAGCATCAGCGTTTCGAGAACAACGGTATCACCCGCTGCGCCGTCGAGCTTTTCAACGAGGATCTTGTCGTCGGCGGCGACCCGATATTGCTTGCCGCCCGTGCGAACTACCGCGAACATGTCTTGAACCTTGGCCGAATCGAGGACGCGCGGGTCCGCCACAAGGACGGTCGCACGGGAAGCGGGTCGTTAAGGGAGGCACGCCGGGTTGTCAATCACTGGCGACCTGCGCTCCGCTCTACCCCTGCCCGGTCAGGCGCGCGATTTCGGCGTGGACGGCGGTTTCGACGATTTCGGGGAGGTGGGCGTCGAGCCACGCCTTGAGCAGCGGCGCGAGCATCGCGCGGACGGTGGCGTCGTCGGGGGCGAAACCGGTCGTCGGAACACCGGAGATCGGGTGCACGGTGAACGGCACTTCGTCGAGCCGCCCGTCGGTCGTCGGAACGCCTGCGATCGGGTGGGCGGCAAAAGGGACTTCTTCGACGGTCACATCGTTCGTCGGAACGCCCAGTGCTGCGGGCGTGGCGTCGCGGGGCGCGACCACTTCGTTGCGGATCGCGGCCATGATCGCCGCGATCGACGCCGGAACGCCGCCGACGGCAGGCGGCTCCGGCGGGCGGGTCACTTCGGCGGGCCGATCAGCGCCGATTTCGATGCCGACACGGGGTCGGGGCGCGGCAGCGGGGCGGGGTTGGCCCCGGTGTCGTGGTCGTTGAACTTGTGGCGGACGCGCGCGGCGTTGGCGGTCGAATCGTAGCGCGTCGCCGGAATGGCGAGGGGGTCGACTTCGGCCTGACCGACGGCGGCGAGCAAAGTGTAGCCGGCAACATATTCGTCACGGCGCGCAGCAGCGAGGTTGACGCGCGCGACGACGAGTTCCTGTTCGGCGTTGAGGACTTCGAGTACGGTACGGGTGCCGACCTGGTTTTCCTGACTGACGCCCTCGAGCGCCAGCGTGTTCGCCGCGACCGAGCTTTCCGACGCGACGATGACCGCGCGCGCGGTCGCAACCGATACGAAGGCGTTCTGCGTCGTTTCGGCGACCTGACGCCCGACGAAGCCGATCTGCTCCATCGCCTGGCTGCGGACCGCCTGAGACGAGCGGATACGCGCGCCGACGACGCCCGCCTGATACAGCGGGACGCTGAGCTGAACCCCCGCGTTCTGGGTGAAGAAGCCGCCTTGCTGAACGAAGCGCCCGCCGCCGCCGCCGCCATCGAAACGCTGATAATTCGCCCCTAGGCCAACGCCGACCGACGGCAGTCGCTCGCGCTCGATCGTGCTGACATCATAACGCGCCGCCGCCTCGTCGAAGCGCGCAGCGATGAGCGACGGGTTGTTGGCGTTGGCGAGGTCGACCGCCTGTCCGCTCGTTCCCGGCAGGATCGGCAGCGGCGGCAGCGGCGACAGTGCACCGGGATAGTGGCCGACGACGCGGGCATAGGCGTTGCGCGCGGTGTTGAGTTGGCCCTGCGCGACGACAAGGTTCGACTGTGCGTTCGCCAGCCGCGCGTCGGATTGGGCGACGTCGGTGCGCGTCAGGTCGCCGACCTCGAAGCGGTCGCGGCTCGCCTGTTGCTCGCGGCCGAGCACCTTGACCTGATTGGTGTTGAGATCGACGACGGCGGCGTAACGCAGGACGTCGGCATACGCGGTGACGACGCCGAGCAGGACGCTGTCCTCGACCGCGCGCAGGCGGGCGCGTGCGGCGAGGATGCGGTTGTCGGCGGCGTTCGTCGCGCTGCGGGTCCGCCCGCCGCGAAACAGCGACTGGTTGAGCGTCAGCCCGGCGGCGAGGGTACGACCGTTGTTCTTGAAGTCGAGCTCGTTCTGCTGCTCGGCGAGCGTCGAGTCGATGGTCGGACGACCGGCCCCGAGCGCGATCGGCACGAGCTCGTCGGTCTGCCGGACGACGGCGCGCTGCACCGCGAGCTGCGGGTTGGTCTCATAGGCTTCGGCGAGCGCCTCGGGCAGGGTCTCGGCCCGCGCGGCGACGGCGACGAGCGAGCCGGTGGCCAACAGTGCGGCGGCGATCGCCCGGACAAGCTTCATGTCGGTCATTTTCCGTAATCCACTAAAAGACAAAGGCCGGGGCGCGGGCAAAGCCGGGCAGGACCGGGGCCCCGGTTTCAGCAAAGCCGATTCCGGCGAAATGTCCGCCGACGACGCGTCCGACCGTCGCCCGCCCGACGCCGTCGGCGCCGACGATCACCCCCGCAAGGCGTCCGCCATCGACGACCTGATCGACCAACGCGCGCGGCAGGTCGGCAGCGGCTCCGTCGAGCAGAACAAGATCATACGGCGCGCCCGTCGCCCAGCCGCCGGGAAGCGGCCCGTCGACCACCGTCGTGCTGCTGCCAAGATTGGTCCGCGCCGTCGCTGCAAGACCGCCGTCGCTTTCGAGCGCGGTGACGCTGCAGCCGAGCGCGGCAAGGATCGCGGCCGCATAGCCAGTGCCCGCGCCGATCACGAGAACACGCTCGCCGGTGACGATCTTGGCGTGGATCAGCAGCAACCCGAGGATCATCGGTTCGAGCATCGCGCGACCCGGTGCCAGCGGGATCGCCGCGTCGGAATAGGCGAGGGCGGATGCGGCGGCGGGAACGAAGCGCGCGCGGTCGACGGCCCGAAAGGCGGCGAGCACCGATGGGTCGTTGACGCCGGTCGGGCGCAACTGGCTGTCGATCATCGCCTCGCGCCGTGCGTCGACCATCATGCCCTTTCCATCATTTGCATATCGTGAGTGAGTTATAGGAATAATACAGTGACAGCGCAACCCGCTGCGTCGCGTGTCCTAGCGGGCACTGTTGCCCTCGCCAAGCGATATGGCTAGACGCAGCCCCTCGCTCAGGCGGCCCGATGGCGGAGTGGTGACGTAACGGACTGCAAATCCGTGCACCCGGGTTCGATTCCCGGTCGGGCCTCCAAGCGTTGGCAGATCGTTCGGCGGCAGACTTGCTGCCCACCGCAGTCGCAGGAGTCGTCGATGCGCTTATTCGTCGCCGTCACGGGTATCGCTGCACTGCTCAGCGTCGCCAGCGTGTCGGTCGCCGCCGCGCCGCCGCCGATCCCGCAGGCGCTTTACGTCGATCCGCCCGCCGATGCTGCTCACCCGGCAGGTATGGCAGCGTTCGTCATCCCGTCGCACGACGGCGCGCTCAATGCGGTGATGTACACCGCTGCCGGGGCCGGGGCGCATCCGACCCTGCTCCTGCTCCACGGCTTTCCCGGCAACGAACAGAATCTCGACCTTGCCCAGGCGGCGCGGCGCGCGGGGTGGAATGTGCTGACCCTGCATTATCGCGGGTCGTGGGGCAGTCCGGGGGCGTTTTCGTTCGCGCATTGTATCGAAGACGCGGCGACCGCACTTGTCTACCTTCGTTCTCCAGCGATGGCGGCGTTCGGGGTCGATCCGGCGCGCATCGCCGTTGCCGGTCACAGCATGGGCGGCATCGTCGCGGCGCGGGTCGCCGCCGCCGATCCGGGCGTTGTCGGCGCGTTTCTGATCGATCCTGCCGACCTTGCCGCGACCGGGCGCAGCTTCGCCGATCCCGCCGCGCGTGAGGGCTTCCTTGTCGAACTGCGCGGCGACATGCCGCCGCTCAGCGGTACGAGCGAGGCGGCGCTCATGGCCGAGATCACCCGTGCCGAGCCCGCACACGACCTTGTCGCGACGATGCCCGCGTTGGCCGGTCGCCCGCTCGCACTGATCGGGGCCAAGCGTGGGATCGGGGCGATGGCCGAGGCGGCCGCGACGGCGGCGCGGGCGAGCGGGGCGCGTCACTTCGATGCCGAAACGCTGGCGACCGACCACAGCTTTTCCGACATGCGGATCGCGCTCGCCGCCCGGCTGGTGACGTGGCTGGCGCAGTTTCAGCCCTGACGGGGCTTGGTCCGGCGGGGCAAACCAAGCTTCTCCTCGTGTCGATCCACGATGTCGGTCCGCGCTTTGCACCGCAGGTCGACGCGCTTGTCGAACGCCTCGACCGGCTGCTCGGCGGGCCGCGCTTTGCGATGCTCGTCGTGCCCGATCATTGGGATGCCGCGCCGCTGGCCGCCGACCCCGCGTATGCCCGGCGGCTACGCGACTGGGCCGACGCAGGGGTCGAAATGTTCGTCCATGGCTGGAGCCACCGCGACCCGGCCCCCGCCGGATTTGCGGCACGACACATGACCGCCGGCGAGGGTGAGTTCGCTGCGCTGTCGCGCGCCGAGGCGTTTTCGCGGATGATCCGTGCGCGTGCCGTCGTCGAGGACGCGACCGGGCGCGCCGCCGCCGGTTTCGTCGCGCCGGCATGGCTATACAGTGACGGCGCGCGCGCGGCGCTGGCCGACGCTGGCTTTGCCCTCGCCGAGGACCACTTTCGCGTCTGGCAGCCGGGCGGAGCGGTCCTCGCGCGCGGGCCGGTCATCACTTGGGCATCGCGCAGCCGTGCCCGGCGGCTGAGTTCGCTCGGCGTCGCGGCAGCGGCGCGCGTGCTGTTGCGCGGCCAGCGCGTGGTCCGCGTCGCGGTCCATCCCGGCGACACGGGCGAGCCGACGATCCTTGCCAGCATCGACACGACGGTGGCGTCGCTGGCGCGCGGGCGACGCGTGGGACGCTACGCCGAGTTGGTACCGCCTCACCCCGTCGCGGCCCGCCTTGCCTTGCCGCCGTCACAATGACATTGCATGGCGCGGCGGATCGGGGCGGTGACTGCAGGTAAGGAAAACGCGTTGCACGACGTTGGGCGTCTGCGGCCGGCGGGAGCGGCCAATTCTGGCTGGGCGGGTCATGAGCCTGTGGC
Source organism: Sphingomonadales bacterium (assembly GCA_038226115.1). GTDB lineage: Bacteria > Pseudomonadota > Alphaproteobacteria > Sphingomonadales > Sphingomonadaceae > Polymorphobacter_B. Next base: position 13,111 of record JBBRQR010000032.1, read on the forward strand.
GGCCCCGGCGACGCGCGGGTGGCTGCGCTGGGTCGGGCCATTGGTCAGCCTCGCGATCGTCGCGGCGGCGGCATATCATTTCCGCAGCAGCGATCTGTCGCGCGTCGCGGCACTGGTCCCGCGTTCGCCGTGGTTCTGGCTGGTCTTCGTCGCCGCTTACTTCACCCAGCCGATCATGGATTTCGTCATTTTCCGCCGCCTGTGGCGGATTCCGGTGGCCGGGTTCACCGCGCTGGTCCGCAAATATATCTCGAATGAAGTCCTGCTCGGCTATTCGGGTGAGCTGTATTTCTACACCTGGGCCCGGCGTCGGGCGACCGCGCCGGGGGGGCCGGAAGGGGCGATCGCCACCGGCGCGCCGTTCGGCGCGATCAAGGATGTTACGATCCTGTCGGCGCTTGTCGGTAACGCTGTCACGCTGGTGATGTTCGTCATCGCCTATCCGACGCTCGAAAAGCTCAACGTCGGCTTGTCGGGCAAGACGTTGCTCACCTCGATTGCCGTCCTCGTCGGGTCGTCGCTGATCGTCATGGCGTTCCGCGGACGGGTTTTCAGCCTGCCGCGCGCCGACCTTCGCTTTGTCGGCAGCGTCCAGCTCATCCGCGTCCTCGCCGCGACCGGGCTGCTGGCGCTGATGTGGAGCCTCGTGCTGCCGACCGTGCCGTTCGTCTATTGGCTGATGCTGACCTCGCTCCGCCTGCTGATTTCGCGGTTGCCGCTGATGCCGAACAAGGATGTCGTTTTCTCCGGCGTCGCGGTTCTTCTGGTTGGGGCCAATTCGGGTATCGCACCGCTGATGGTGATGATGGCGGGGCTGCTCATCATCGCCCATGCCGTTGTCGGCGGGCTTCTGGTCGTCTCCGACCTGTTCGGCCTTGAGGCTCGCACATGATCCCGTTCATTCTGGCTGCCGCCGTGGCGGCCGCTGTTGCCGCGCCGGTCCCCGACTATGGCATCGTCGAGGGGCAGTGCCGGACCAACGAACGCGGTCCGGCGGTGATCGCCACCGCCGTCGGCCTGAAAGACCGCAAAGGGACGTTGCGGCTCGAACTTTATTCGGCGGTCGACGGCGAATGGCTCGCCGACGACCGCGATCTTGTCCGTGACGGCAAGGTCTTCCGTCGCGCCGTCCTCACCGTTCCCGCCAGTGGCACGGTCGAACTGTGTGTCCGCGCGCCGCACGCCGGCGATTGGTCGCTCGCGCTGATCCACGACCGCGCCGGGGCGAAGAAGTTCAAGCTGTCGACCGACGGCATCGGCTTCAGCCACAACCCGCGCCTTGGCCTGTCGCAACCGAGGGCCGAAGCCGCCGAAATCACGATCGGTCCCGGTGTCACCCGGATCAACATCGTGATGAATTACAGGCGGGGTCTGCTGATGTTCTTCGGCCCGATACCGGGGGCGCGATAGGCGATGCGGATCGTCGATGTCTGTGCCTTTTACACCCCGACCGGCGGCGGCGTGCGGACGTATATCGACCGCAAACTCGCCGCTGGACCGACGATGGGCCACGACGTGACGATCATCGCACCCGGCGCAGAAACCGGCGTCGAGGAACGTGGTCTGGGCGCGCGGATCGTCTGGCTGGAAAGCCCGATCTTTCCGTTCGATCGCAACTACCGCTACTTTGCCGATGAGGCCGTCCTCCATGCGGCGATCACGGCGGCTGCCCCCGACATGCTCGAGGCATCGTCGCCGTGGCGCAGCGCGTCGATGGTCGCGCGCTGGCCGGGACTGGCCCCGCGATCGCTGTTCATGCACGCCGACCCGCTGGCTGCCTTCGCCTATCGCTGGTTCGAGGGGATCGTCAGTTCGGCAGTCGTCGACAAGGGCTTCGACTGGTATTGGAAGCACTTGCTCCGCCTCGACGGCGACTTCGGCATGACCGTCAGCGCCTGCACCAGCTTGACCGAACGCCTCGTCGCCGGCGGCTTGCGCCACGTCGTCACCAATCCGATGGGCATCGACCCGCATATCTTCTCGCCC
>JBBRQR010000033.1:0-14868 GCA_038226115.1 Sphingomonadales bacterium
CACCATGCGCAAGGTCGATGGCTGGCAAACCCTCGCCGAAACCGCTCAGCCGCCGATTGACCTCGCCGCCTGAACCGCTACCCTCAAACCCACTGGAGAAAGCGCCTACCGAAACTTTCCTACCACCTTCGCGACACGACCAATCGATCGCCACGGCGCTGAACGGCATCGACGGGTTTACCGCGACGGCGAACGGCAACAACGTCCATTTCATCATCGGCAAGACCGACACGCTGAATAGCGGCATGGCGAGTTTCGGCGTCGGGATCGGACTCGAAGCGCTCAAATTCGAGCTCTCGGGTACGTCCAGCGCGAAGCTCGACTACGCTTTCAATGTCGGCTTCGACTTCAACACCCAGACGCGCGTTCTGGCGACCGACAATGGGACCGACGAGATCAAGCTCGGGCTTTCGGCCGACGTCAACGTCAACGGTTCCGGCAAACTCGGTTTCATCAATTTGAATATTGCCGACCACAGCATGGGGGCGCCTGAACTCAACCTGTCGTTCACCGCCAACCTCGCCAACGGCAAGGACGTGACGACACTCGGGACATCCGACGTCACGACCAAGGTCAACGGCAGTGCCGACCTCAACCTCTCGCTTGTAACCGACCTGTCGACCAAGATCCTGCCGTCGATTTCGACCAACCTGACTGTTCATTACGGTGTCAATGATTTCGATCTGTCGCAAGGCCTATCGGGGCTCGGCGCGACGCCGGAAATCAAGTTGCTCGACATCGAGATCGATCTCGGTTCGGTCGTCGATTTCCTTGCCAAGGTCTTTGGACCGTTCATCCACGACCTGTTCGGCTCGTTCCCGCTTGGTCCGTTGATCGACGTCGCAACGACCCCGCTGCCAATCATCGATCCGGCAATCAGGGCGATCGGCCTGCTCGATAAATTCGACGCGGTCGGCCCCGACGGCGTGATCAACCTGCTCGACGTCGCGGCCTATTTTGGCGCTGACGCCGATGTTCTCGGCAAGTTCGCCATCGCCTTCAACCTGATCAAGGGCATCAGCGCGGCAGCGGGCAACGGTCATCCGATGATCAAGCTCGGCGACCTTCTGCTCGCCGGCGATCCCGCGTCGTCGGCGAATGCCCTCAACCAGCTGAAGGCACTAAGCGACCCGACGAGCACGATGAGCGGCAGCGACTATCCGCACCAATTCATCCCGGGCAGCGACGGCAAGTCGGCGTTGGGCGATGCGCTCGGCAACAATGCGCCGCCGGCGGGCTCGGGCAAGGAAGGCCTCGGCGGCTTGCTCAAGCCGCTGGCCGACGTCCTCAATCAGGCAGGCTTCGATATTCCGCTGATCAGCCATCCCGAAAAGACGGTGGTCGATCTGCTGCTCAACGGCCTGGGCGGGGGCAAGCCGGTCGATCTCATCACCTACGACGTTCCCGAACTCAGCTACTCGGCGACATACCACCAGTTCTTCCCGATCATCGGACCGATCGGCATCGGTTTCAGCGGCACGCTCTACTCGAAGGTCGACGTCAACTTCGGTTACGACACGAGCGGCATCACCAGCGGTAACTTCTTCGACGGCCTGTACCTTTCGACCACGCCGCTCAAGCAGGCGAATGGCCAGAATTTTGCCCCGGCGGGAACGATCGGGGTCGAAATCGACGCCGCCGCCGGGATTAATCTCGGCGTCATCGATGTCGAAGTCGGCGGCGGGCTCGGGGCAGATCTGTCGGCCTATTTCCCCGGCAACGACGGCAAGCTTTATCTGGCGCAGGCGGGTGACTGTCTCGTCGACCCGATCGAGGGCGAGTTTACCGCCAACGTCTTCGTCAGTTTCTCGATCAACCTGTTCTTCTTTCAATGGTCGCACCGGTTCGACATCGCCGATGTCGTTCTCGCCGAGTTCAACTTCGGCTGTCACATGCCGAGCGTCGCAGGTCCAAAGGGCCTCGCCGTGCTCGACGGCAGCGTGCCGACCACGGTCGTGCTTAACGTCGGTCAGCGCGCCGACGACGGGCTGCGCGAGATCAACGGCCGGGAAGTCAAGAACGGCTCCGAACACTACGAGATCCGCAACGCGCACGACGCCAACGGCATTATTCCCGGCCAGCTCGATGTCTCGGCCTTCACCGCGCATCAGCAGCTCGGTGGTGCTATCCCGGTATTGAGCATCGTCGCTGAACTCGGTGACAAGCGCGACGTGATCGTCATTGCCGATGATGTCATGGCCAGCGCCGTCCTCCACGGTAATGGCGGCGACGACCTGCTGGTCGGCGGCGCGGGCAACGACGATATCGAAGGCGGCAGCGGCAACGATCACCTGATCGGCGGGGCCGGGAACGATACGCTGCTCGGCGGCAGCGGCGACGACACGATCGAAGGCGGTCTCGGGGCGGACACCATCGACGGCGGGTCGGGCCGCGATCAGGCGACCTACGAACATTCGAAGTCGGGGGTCATCTTCTCCGTCGATCCGAAGGACAACTCGGTCTTCATCGGCCACGGCGGCGAGGCCGAAGGCGACACACTGACCGGTATCGAATATCTGATCGGCTCGCACTTCGACGACCGCCTGTACGGTGCGCCCGGCCAGGACAATACGCTTGAGGGCCTTGCCGGCAACGACATCCTCGTCGGCGGCAGCGGGCACGACCTGCTCATCGGCGGGGCCGGGGCCGATAACTTGATCGGCGGCGGCGGCGAGGATGCGACCAGCTTCCTGACATCGGCGGCCGGGGTCATCGTCGATCTCGACAAGGGCGTCGGCCACGGCGGCGACGCCGAAGGCGACCACTATAGCGGCATCGAGGATGTCCACGGCTCGGCCTACGACGACATCATCACCGGCAGCAGCAGCAACTCGGTCAACAGCAAGATCGACGGCTGGTACGGCGACGACCAGCTCACCGGCGGGGCCGGGCATGACGAGGTCTCGGGCGGCGAAGGCAACGACATTATTTTCGGCAACGCCGACGGGGACAAGCTCGACGGCGGCGGCATGTACCAGTCACCCGGCCACGACCTGTTGACCTACGAGCGGTTGCAGGGTGGCAAAGGCGTGACCATCAACCTCCTCACCGGCGGCGGCGATGATGAGACGACCCGCGCCATCATCGTTCTCGATCCCAAGGACAGCAGCAATAACAAGGTCGCTGCCAACGTCAGCAGCTTCGAGGACCTGACCGGATCGCGGTACAGCGACACGCTCACCGGCGACGATCGCGCGAACGTCATCAAGGGCCTTGCCGGCGACGATGTCATCAACGGTGAGGCTGGCGACGACACGCTGATCGGTGGCGCCGGGGCCGACATTCTCGACGGCGGCATCGGGATCGACCTCGTCGACTACAACACGTCACCGGGCGGCGTTACCGTCGGGCTGAACGGCGGGTTTGGCCTGTTCAACGATGCTGCAGGGGACCAGATCTTCAATGTCGAAAATCTGCGCGGATCGAACTTCTCCGACCATCTGACGGGAAGCGTTGACAACAACGTGATCGACCCCGGTCTGTCGCGACTGGGGGCCAGCGATACGGTCAGCGGCCTCGCCGGCATCGATACTTTGCTCGTCGATTATTCGATCCAGGACAGCGGCAAGGGCCTCGTCGGCGGCTTCGACGTCGGATCGCTGACGAGCGGCAGCTTCAGCCGCGCGCAGGCCACCAGCGCCGCGCAGCTCGACGGCGTCATCTTCGACACGATCGAGCGGCTGACGGTGTACGGCACCGCCAAGGCCGATACGGTGTTCGGCGGCCAAGGCGATGATCTTATCTACGGCGGCAAGGGGAACGACGTTCTCTTCGGCGGCACGGGCAACGACCGCATCTTCGCCGGTTCGGGCGACGATCTCGTCGTCTGGGGGACCGATGCCACGCGCCAGCTATCGTTGGCAGCGGGCAATAATTTGATCCAGCTCGTCGGCGGCACCGGCATCGACACATTGTCGATCTCGCTCGCCGCCTACACCGGTAACGTCGTCCTGACCGGCGGCGACGGCGTGACCGAGTTTGACGGGGTCAACGCCATTCTCGCCAACGGCAGCGGCATCAGCCAGTTCGAGCGGCTGGCGGCAGTCGTCACCGGCAACGGCGACGACAAGATCACCCAGCCCGGAGTGGTCGACAACTTCTTCGTCACCGGGTTTGGCGTCGATGAAATCCGTTCGGGGCTCGGCGTCGATTATGTCGATGGCGGGATCGAATTCCGCATCGGCAGCGAAATCGTCGCGCCCGACGCCAATGGTATCATCAAGCCCGTCGCCACGATCGCGAAGTTGTACGCCAACGACGGCGATCTCCTCGTGCTCGACTATAGCGGGCTCGACACCGCTGTCTTTGGCAACGTCGGCACCGTCGATACCGGCCTGAAGGTCGATGTCGGTGGCGTCCTGACCACACTCAGCAGCAACAGCGGCCACTATACGTCGGGGGCCAACACCACCGACTTCGTCAACATCGAACGGCTTGACGTTACCGGCTCGGCGCAGGGCGACCTGCTCGTCGGCACCGACCTGTTATTCGGACGCAACGTCGGGGCCGACGATACGGCCATCGCGGCGTCGGGCAGCTTGCGCGGCGACGATCGCCTCGACGGCGGTGCTGGCAACGACCTGCTGATCGGCAACACCGGCGACGATGTGCTGATCGGCGGCGACGGCGACGACGTGCTGCTCGGGACGGCGGTCGGTAACGGGCGCACCGCAGTTGTCGATCGCGGCGAAGTCGACACGCTGACCGGCGGCAAGGGATCCGACACCTTCATCCTCGGCGCGCTGTTCAACCAGCCACGCGGCGTCGTCTACTACAACGATGCGGCCCCCTCGGCCGCCGGGGTGTCATCCGGCGACCATACCCACTCCGACTCGAACCGTGCCATCATCACCGATTTCACCGCCGAGGATTTCATCCAGCTCGCCGGCATCGCGAGCGATTACCGTTCGGCAACAATCGGTGGGTCGACCTTCATCTACCTGCGCGACGGGATCGCCAATGGCGAAGCGGAGCCGAAAAATGACGAACTTATCGCCGAGCTGAAGGGTGTCACCGATTTCCACCTCGACGCCGCCTATATCAAATACGTTGGCATCTCGGTGCTCGACGTCCTCCAGCCGGGCGGCAGGTCGGCCACATCGACGCTCCTTTCCGCCGACAACGCCCTCGACCTCAGCCCGATCGCTGCACGCGACGCGCTTTCGGCCCGCCTTCTCGCCGCCGACACCACGCCGACGCTGGCAGCGCGCCATCTGACCGACGTCACCGCAGCTACGCTCGCGACGGCACCAGCCCAGCCCCTCAAAATCGGCGGTTCGCCGTCATGGGTCACGCAGACAACCGACACCGAGGTGCTCCGCGCCGCGCTGTTCGACAGCCCGTCGTTGGTCTCGCACGGCAAGTTCACCCTCGACGGCGACGGGGCTGCGTTCGGCACCTTTAACGGCGATCCCTTCGGGCTTGGTCACGGCATCGTCATTTCGACCGGCGACGTCGAGCAGCTCGCCGGGGTCAACCGCGTCGATGGCGGCCACACGCTGGCGCCCAAGGTCGATCTTCAATTCGTCAAGATCGGTCGCATCGGCAACAACGACATCTTCCGCGCCGACCTCAGCCATCTCGGCTTTGCCATCCAGTCGCTCAAACTCGGCGATGCGAGCGCGGGCTTCGGCGGCAGCGGCGGGGTTGCCAGCGGTTTCGACATCGGCGCCATCGCGCTCAGCCATACCCGCCTCAACACGGTCGACAACAACACCAATATCGACCTCGCGAGCGTCCTTCCCCGGATCGATGCCTTCAGCTTCGATGTCATCAACACCGTCTACACGCCGGGGACCCAACGACCGGCGGACGCTACTTTCATGAATGCCCCCGATCTGCTCGGAACGATCAACGGTCTGCCCAATTTCATGGGAGACCAGCTCGATCACTTCGGCGGTTTCGGGTATCTGACGTTGGGCGACGGCGGCTCGCTCGGTCTGAACCTAAATCAGAAAGTCAGCACGGACGGCCCGCTTTATCTCTACGTCGGCGAATATGGCGCGTCAGGCGAAACGCTGACCAGCGGATTCTCCGCCTCGGCCGATCGCCTCGACGCTCCCGCCGACCTGAGCACCGATCTCGGCGCACCCGGTCTGGCTGGCGATGACATCACGCTGACCTATGCCTTCACGCCGGGTACGGTGACCGGCCTGCCCGACCTGTCGGTCAACCAGGTCACTTTCGACTTCGTGTTCTTCTCCGAGGAACTGGTCGAATTCGTCCAGACCGGGTTCAACGACACGTTCAAAATCACCCTGAACGGCGTCAATCTTGCGCTCCTGTCCGATGGTTCGGCGGCGAGCATCGACACGCTCTATGCGCCATCAGCGGGCGGCAGTGCCGAAAGCAGCATCTTCGCGCTGCGCACCGACCAGGTCGTTTCGGACTTCATCTACAATCCGGTCGGCACCGGCCCAGCCGCGAGCCAGACCCGCGCCGACGGCTACAGCAAAGTCCTCCACTTCACCGGCGCGATCAAACCCGGCGTCGAGAACATCCTGCGCGTCGAGGTCAAGGACGCGCGCGACGGCTTGCTCGACTCCGGCATCCTGATCGGCGGCGGCAGCTTCCATGCCAACAGCGTCAACAGCTTCTTCGTCAACGGGTCACAGCTACCGATCGCGGAGGGCCAGTCGCGCGACATCGCCTTCGGCATCTCCGTCCCGAACGGCGGCCACGAGACGGCAACGTACCGTGTTACCCTGCACCCGACCGCCGGCCTCGATCTTGGCGCTGGAGCGGGCAAGGACGTGGTGCGCTCGATCACCGACGGGCATCTGACCGATCACGTCGCCGCCAAAGCGATATCCGACGGATTGAACAACGGCTCACGGTACGAATCGGTGTCGATCGACGTGGCGCTATCGGGCGGCGTTGCCAGCCCGCACCTGCCGTACACGTCGGCCCCGCTCGTCTTCCAGGTCGACGACGCCCTGATCGACGTGACCCGCATCCTCGGCGACGCTCCGGCCCGCTACAATCGCGCCGCGCCGAACGCATGGGCAGATGCATGGACGGCAAAGGGCGTCCATATCACCCACACGGCTGACGCCGGGTCGCGACTGCCGACGTATAGCGCGGTCGATTTCGGTACCGCCAACCCCGGCCTGCTATCGGGATCGGATATCCTCGCCGGCAACCTTGGGGTTTCGGGCAAGCCTGCCGGAGCCCCGGGGGTCGCGCAGGAGATCACCCTTGGTGAGGCGCTCCGCTTCGCCTTCGATAGTCACGCGGTCAGCAATCTGTCGATCGACTTCGCCCGCTTCGAACGCGGCGACACGGCGAAGATCGAACTTCGCGACGCCAGCGGCGCGGTTCTGCGGACCGATACCACCAGCAACGCCCATTTCGAGCTGAGTGGCTTGCATAACGTCGCCGACGTTACCGTCAGCGCCGCGAGCGGAGCGTTCGTGATCCACACCCTGGGCATCACCGAAGGCTTCGATCCGGGGCTCGCATCGGCCTTCGCACCGCGCGGCTCGTCCGTCGGGCTGTGGGACGGGCTCATCGCCCACAACGACAGCGGCATGCACCAACTCGATCAGCAACACGTCCAGATCGCCTGACGCGACTTAATAGGAGACACCCGATGAAGGCCCATTACACCCTTACTGCCCTATTGCTGGCCTTTGCCGCGCCGCAGCTTGCCAGTGCTGCGATCACCCACGCGTTCACCGATCCCACGGCCTTTGCCACTGCGGCTTCGGTCACATCGCTGCCCATCGCGTTGGCCGGAACGCCGCCGGTCTTCGTGCCGCTGTATCAGATCGGCAATCTGACGATCTCGGCGCACGACGCCGGTCTCGCTGGCGACGGCGGCGCCATTCTCTCGACCGAACTCGACTCCGACACCCTGATCCTCGACTTCGCGCATCCGATTTTCGGCTTCGGCGTGTTCGGCGGCGTGACCGACCAGGCCTTCGGGTACATCGACGGCGCGCTGCTCATCGAACTCGTCGGCAGCGGTTCGGCCACACTGAGCGCCAACAGCCAGGCAAGCTATCTCGGGCTCATCAGCGACATCGGCGTCAGCCAGGTGCGCGTGTCGATTTCATCGTTCGACACCAACGTCGCTACCGTCGCTTTCGCAACGCTGGAGAGAAGGGTCGACTCCGTTGGAGCCGCCGCCGTCCCCGAGCCGGGTGTCTGGGCGATGTTGCTGTCGGGCTTCGGCCTGCTCGGCTGGCGGCTGCGTGGCCGCCGCACCGCAAGTAACCTCCGTGTCGTCTGAATCGGCCTCTTGGCGTTGGCTGGCGCTGCTCGCGGTTGTCGCCGCGAGCAGCGTCGCCCCGGCGCGGGCGTCGGCGCTGCCGGTCACGCTGGTCCTTCCACGGCCCAGCGGCGATCCACGAACGATCGATCTGGCGCGCGATCCGGTTCTTGAATTCGGCCATTCACCCGCCCCGGCGCACCCCTTTCTCGATGACCTCGGTCACGCGATCGAGGCCCATCCCGTCGTTCTGGCGGCGATTGCCCGCATCGCGCAGGCGAGCGGCATCCGGACGCAGGTCCGTGCCGGGCTCTTTCCGCAGATCGATGTCGAACTGGTCGGCTCGCGCGCCCTCGCCCGTCAATTCGTCAGTCGAACCGCGATCGTCGATAGTCTGCAACCACGCGGCCGCACCGATGCGACGCTGAGGGGCAATCAATTGCTCTACGACTTCGGTGCCACCGGCAAGCGCATCGCCGCCGCGAATACCCGCATCACCGCCGCCAAGGCCGAGCTCGACCGCAGCGCCAGCGACGTCACCCTGCGCGCGGTTTCGGCCTGGTACGACGTCATCGCCTATCAGACGCTGAGCGACCTCGGAATCGCTGCCGTCGACCGCCAGCGTGAGATCCTCGCCGATGTCCGTGCCCGCGCCGCAAATGGCATGGGTGCCAACAGTGACACCGTGCGGACCGAAGCCGTCCTCGCCGGGAGCGAGGCGCAGTTGACGCGCTTTCGCCGCCTGCTCGATCAGGCACGCGGGCGCTTCCGCGAGGCTTATGGCAGCGAGGCGCCGCCGCGCCTCGCTCGCTTCGCGCCGCCGCTGTCGCAAGCTCGGTCATCGGATGCAGCCGAGGCGCTGGCGCATGCCGCCCCTGCTGTCCAAGCCGGTCTGCGTCGCGCCGAGGCCGCTCGGCTCGACTGGCGCGCGGTCATCGCCGACGGTCGGCCGCGGTTGAGCGCCGCCTTCAACGCGACCCGCTACGGCGCGTTCGAAGGTGCCTTCGCTGGCCCCGACTACGAGGTGCGCGGAACCGTAACCCTCCGCCAAAGCCTGTTTGCCGGTGGTCGTCAGCGCGGCCAGGTCGCCGAAGCCGATGCACGGGCGCGCGAGGCGACCTTCAACGCCGACCAGACCGCCGGGGAAAGCGAGCGCGACGCGCGCATCGCCTTCACCGACGTCGCCGCCTTGGTTGCCACCGCCAAGACCCTTGAGACGGCCTATGTCGCCAACCGCCGAGCGCGCGACGCCTATGTCGAACAGTTCCGCGTCGCGCGCGGGTCGTTGATCGAACTTTTGCGTGCCGAGCAGGACTATGTCGGTGCTGCCGAATCGTATCTCCAAGGCGTCGTCGAGCTCGATATCGCACGCTTCACCCTGCTCACCCGTACCGGCGAACTCCTCGACACGGTCGGGGTCCAGCTCGATGCCCAGGGATCATAAGGACCGGCCATGACCAGCGAAACCGCCCGTCCACCGCGCATCGCCACGTGGCTGAGCGCACCGATCCTCGCGAATAAGAACCTGTATCTCCAGGTCGCGGTCGCGGCGGCGCTGGTCAATGTCTTCGGGCTGGTGACCTCTTTGTTCTCGATGACCGTGTACAATCGCATCGTGCCGAACAACGCGACCGACTCGCTGATCGCGTTATCGATCGGCGTCGGTATCGTCATGGTCGCCGATCTCGCCCTCCGTTTGATCCGCGGTTACTTCATCGACATCGCCGGCCAGCGGATCGACGGCACGATCGGCAACGCGATTTTCGCCCGGATGCTGTCGATGCGGATGGAGCATCGCAAAACGTCGAGCGGGGCGTTTGCCGGGCTGCTCCGCGAGTTCGAGGCACTGCGCGATTTCTTTGCAAGCGCCACGCTGGCGGCCGTCGTCGACGTGCCGTTCATTCTGCTGTTTCTGGTCGTCATCTGGGCAATCGGCGGCTGGCTGGTCATCGTCCCGCTCCTGATGGTGCCGTTCGTCATCGGGACCGGGCTGCTCTGCCAACCGGCGCTCGACCGCCTCGCCGCCAAGGGTCTCGGCGAAGGCCTGTCGAAGCAAGGCGTGCTGGTCGAAGCGATCTCGGGGCTCGAGACGGTAAAGTCGTCGTCCGCCGGACCGCTGCTTGCCCGCCGCTGGGCAACGGCGGTCGCCGATCACGCCGCGTCGTCGCTCAAGCAGCGGCTCGTTGCGGCCATCAGCATCAACGTCGCCGCCTCGGCGCAGAACATCTGTTACGTCGGGGTCGTTATCGTCGGCGTCTACATGATCGCCAACCGCGAGCTGACGATGGGCAGCCTCGTCGCGACTTCGATCCTCGCCGGTCGCTGCGTTGCGCCGCTCGGGCAGATTGCCAACCTGCTGACTCGCCTCAGCCATACCCGGTCGGCTTACGGCCATCTCGACCGCCTGATGCAGGGCGGCGGCGAGGCCCGCGCCGACAACGAGTACCTGCGCCGCCCCTCGCTCGACGGCGGCATCGAGTTCCGCAACGTCACCTTTCGTTATCCGGGCGCGACGGCGCGGGCGCTCGACGACGTGTCGTTCAACATCGCCCCCGGAGAGCGCGTCGCCATTGTCGGGCGCGTCGGATCGGGCAAATCGACCATCGCCCGCCTGATCCTCGGGCTGTACGAACCCAGCGACGGTGCCGTCCTCGTCGATGGTGCCGACGTCCGTCAGCTCCACCCCGACGACCTGCGCCACAATATCGGCGCGGTGCTTCAGGATGTCTTCCTGCTCAGCGGCACGGTGCGCGAGAATATCAGCCTCGGCGAACCGATGATCGACGATGCCGCCGTCCTGCGCGCCGCCAAGCTCAGCGGCACGCACGACTTTATCGGTCAGGTGCCGAACGGCTACGATCTCCGCCTCGCCGACCGCGGCGAAGGCCTGTCGGGCGGGCAGCGTCAGTCGATCGCGATCGCCCGCGCGCTCGCGCATGAACGCGCGATCCTGCTGTTCGACGAGCCGACGAGCGCGATGGACATTCAGTCGGAGAACGCCCTGATATCTCGTCTCGAACTCGAATTGCGCGGGCGAACGGTGGTGCTCGTCACCCACCGCCAGTCGATGCTCAAGCTCGTCGACCGCATCATCATCCTCGACAAGGGCAAGGTCGTCGCGGCGGGTCCGCGCGACGACGTGCTCAAATCCGTCGCCGTCAATTAGGGCCAGTGTCATGAGCTTTACCGCCAGCATCGAATCGCTGCCCGAAACGATCGAACCGTCACAGGTTTCGCGCCTCATGCTGTGGGTCATCGTCGGCCTGTCGATCACCGCCTTCGCCTGGGCGGCGCTGGCGCAGATCGACGAGGTTGCATCGGCGCCAGGCCGGGTAATTCCCTCGCGGCAGCTGCAGATCGTCTCGAACCTCGAAGGCGGGCGAGTAAAGGCCATCCTCGTCCGCGCCGGCGCGACGGTCACGGCGGGACAACCGCTGCTGCTTCTCGACGGCACCCAGTTCACCGCCGACTATGCGAAGTCGAGCGAAGCCTACGATGCCCTCGTGGCCCGAGCCGCGCGGCTCGAGGGTGAGGTCGCGGGCCACGCGCCGATATTTCCCGCCGATCTCGTGACCCGTGCGCCGCTGCTGGTGGCGACCGAGCGGGCCCTGTGGTCGGCGCGGCTTGCCGATCTGTCGTCGGCGACGAGTGTCGAGGCGGCCAAGCTCGATCAGGCGCAGCGCGGCGTCAGTCAGGCCGAGGTTGAGGCCGCGACCCGGGCGGCGGGCGCAACCGCTGCCGAAAGCGAAGTTCAGATGCTCGCCCCGCTCGTGGCCAAGGGGATCGAGCCCCGCATCGAGCTGGTCCACGCCGAGACGGCGCAGGCGCAGGCGCGGGGCCTCGCCGCCGGCAGCGCGCTTGCCGTCCGTCGCGCGCGGTCGGGCGTGGCCGAGGCTCAGTCGGGTCTGCGCGCGGTCCGCGAACGCTATCGCAGTCAAGCTGTCGAGGCGCTGACGCTCGCTCGCGCCGAGCGCGCCGGACAGGGCGCCGGCCTTCCCGCCGCGCAGGACAAGCTCACCCGAACCGAGGTTCGTGCGCCGATCGCCGGGACGGTCAATCGTGTCCTCGTCGCGACCATTGGCGGCAGTGTCCGGGCCGGCGAGCCGCTCGTCGAGATTGTGCCGAAAGACGACAGCCTCGTCGTCGAAGCCGACGTAAAACCGGCCGATATCGCCTTCATCCATCAAGGCCAGCGCGCCACGGTCAAGCTGACCGCCTATGATTATTCGGTCTACGGCTCGCTCGACGGCGTGGTCGAGCATGTTTCGGCCGATGCGATCGCCAACGAACGCACCGGCGAAAGTCATTTCACCATCCGCGTGCGAACAAAAAAAGCTAATCTGGAAGCCCAGGACGGGTCCCCGCTGTCGATCGGTGCCGGCATGGTCGCCGAGGTCGATGTCATCGGCCACAAGCGATCGGTGTTGAGTTACCTGCTCACGCCGATCAGCAAATTGCGCGACAATGCGTTTCGCGAAAAGTGAGCGGCGCTAGTCGAGACGAAGGACCGCCCATACCGGCAGATGATCCGACGCGATTTTCGACAGGGCCGAGCGGTGGGTGCCGCAGTCGACGACCTCGACACCGCGTCCGGCCATTACCCGATCGAGGCGGGCCAGCGGCAGCCGGGCGGGGAAACTGGGGCCCGTCGGGGCACTTTTATAGTGTTGCGCGAAGTCGACGAGGCAGCCCCCCGTGTCGCGCCACTCGTTCAGATCCCCCATCAGAACGGTCGGCATCACGGGGGCGCGGGCGACAACATGCGAATGAACCGCGCGCGCCTGTTGTCGGCGGCGTAAGCCGGTAAGATCGAGATGCATACCGCCGAGACGAAGCGCGCGACCGCCGATAACCGTCTCGACGATGATCGCCCCCCGTGGCTCGAGCGACGGCAAATCGAGGCGGATCGACGCCGTCACGTCGATGCGATCCGAAACCAGCGCGGCGTTGCCGTGCCATCCCAAACTTGCCGGATTATGATCGAAGTCGACCGGGCGATAATCGCTTTGCGCCGCGATCAGCGCCGCCGGCAATACACTGGCGCGACGGCCGAATCGTTCGTCCGCCTCCTGAAGAAAAACAATGTCGGCATTGATTTCCGCGAGCGTCGCGAGGATGCGCTCGGGCGCGAACAACCCATCGTTACCGATGCCCTTGTGGATATTATACGTTGCGATCTTAATCAGCACGGCGTTCTAAACCAATCACTTGGCAATACGGCTCGAACCTAGCACATACCGCAACCGCGTCGGGAGCCGCCGCCGTTCGGGCGCCGGCGGGACAATATTTCGCTAGATTGAGCGAAGCGCGAACACGCCCCTCACCCGAATTGTTTTCCGCCGACACCCGCCGGTAAATTCATGAGTTGGTCGCGCATGATTTTCATGTTGCGCGTATTGACGCGGAAAAAGGCATCGAAAACGTCGCCGATCACCGGGATCGACCCGATCGTGGCGTGGACGGCCAGATTGGACAGCATGCGCGCGATGGCGACGCGCGACGCACCGAGATTTCGCGCTTCCCAAATCACATAGCTCGAGAGCACCGTGGTGACGATATCGCCTATCCCGGGGACCAATCCGATAATCGCGTCGATGCCGACGCGCTGTTTGGTGCCCGGCACGACAAATGCGTTGTCGAGGAGATTGGCCATCATTTCCATTCGACGCAGAGCATCGCTGCGTGACCGACCGGCGGACTTGCGGGCATCGAGCATCGTGTCGCTAGGCATCGATCGGATTGGCATGTCGCGGCTCCTCAACTCCGTTCGGAAAATGGTAGGGATTCCTTCGCGATCAAGGGCTGGCCCCGCTCGCGGCGACGTATTTGGGGTTTACCGGGATCGCCCCGATTGGCTCGGAAGTCGTTTGGCCACCAGCGCATTTATCGATACGCTGTAGGCAATGACGCCCCATTCGGTCTTCGTGCTCGTCGTCGCGCTCCTCCAATTTGGCGTGATCGTGCGCGCGATCATGATCGACGGGCGCGATCCATACTCTCGCCTCGCGTGGGTAATGGCATTAATTGCGCTCCCGATATTGAGCAGCGTCGCTTACGCGATATTCGGTGAGCCGTGGATGACTTCGCGCTTCCGCCGGAAGGCGAACCGGTCGTTCAAGCAGCTCGGCCACCTGCTGGTCTCGACCGGCAGGGAGGACCGTCTCGACCGCCTGCCAAAGCATTTTATGGCACCGTTCAAGACGTGCGAGGCGATTGGCCCCTCGGTCGCCACCGAAGGTAACACCGTCGAACTGACGGCGGACTCGCTCCATGCGATCGACATGCTCGTCGCCGATATCGCCGGCGCGCGCGACACTGTGCACATCTCATTCTATATCTGGCTCACCGACCACAGCGGTTTGAAAGTCGTCGAGGCAATCTGTGGTGCGGCGGCGCGCGGTGTCCGCTGCCGAATTTCCGCCGATGCGATCGGCTCGCGAGCCCTGATCCATTCGCCGTCGTGGAAGAAGATGAAGGTTTCAGGAGCGCAACTATGTGCATCGCTGAGCTCGCCGAAGGGGTTGAGCTCGATCGCTGCCTTGCGGCTGGACTTGCGTAATCATCGCAAGATCGTCGTGATCGACAATCTGATAACCTATTGTGGCAGTCAAAATTGTGCCGATCCCGAATTTCTCATCAAGGCGCGATACGCCCCG
>JBBRQR010000034.1:0-14807 GCA_038226115.1 Sphingomonadales bacterium
AAATCGGCTGGGTGTGGTCGCCCGATACCGTCTGGGGTCCGGGCTGGGTCGCATGGCGCGACAGCGACGACGTCACCGGCTGGGCCCCGCTGCCGCCGCAGGTCAGCTTCAGCTTCGCGTTCGGCTCGGGATACGGTTTCAACGACCTCGGCTATGACCAGTGGTATGCGCCGGCGTGGAGCTATGTTCCGCGCGGTTACCTGTACAGCCGGTCGCTGCGCGGCGCGTTTCTGCCGTCGTACCGCAACCGCGATTTCTGGGACCACACGCGTGGCGTGACGCGTTACGACCGGGTCGACGGGCAGTTCGTCAACCGCAGCTTTGGCTTTGGCGGGCGAGGATGGCGCGACGAAGATCGCGACGGTCGCCGTGACTGGCGCGGCGGTGACCCGCGCCGCGATGGCGTTTTCGACCGACGTGAGCAGCGCCGCGACAATGGCCGGACCGATCCGCGCACCGCGCCGGTGTATGGCACGACCCCTCAGCAGGTTACGCCACCGGCCAATTACGGCGGCCCGCGCAACGACGGCGGTCGCAGTTATGGCCGTGACGGCTTCGTCCCGCGCGACGGCTTCGGTCCGCGCGACAACGCCGTTCAGGGTGGTCAGCCGCGTAACTCCGAGCGTAGCCCCATACCGCAGCCCGTTGCTCCGACCTATCGTCAGCCAGTCCCACAGGGAGTTCCACAGGCCGCGACGCCGATGGCGCGACCGACCCCCGCCTTCGTCGCCCCGCCGCAACCGACGGCGGCTCCGGCCTATACCCCGCCGCCGCGTTTCGAACCGCGAGCCGAACCACGCGCCGAACCGCGAGCCGAGCCGCGCCAGTCGCCGCGTGAGCGCAACGCTGACGTGAAGCCGGACTGACGGCGGCGTGACGCGCATGTGACAGCGGGCTTGCGTCGGTCCGCTGCCCTGCACACAATGCGCGGCGCGGCACCCTGCCGCTGCGGAGACGCCGTGCCGATGCCTGCCTTCGACGAGATGTTCGGCCATAGCGGCGCGGCAGGTACGCGCGGAGTCTATGCGCCGATCGCCGACTGGCTCAACGATTCGCCGCTCGACGTGATGACGACGCGGCGGCGACAGGCAGAGCTGTTTTTCCGCCGCATCGGCATCACCTTTGCCGTCTATGGCGACCCCGACGCGGCAGAGCGGTTGATCCCGTTCGACATCGTCCCGCGCCTCCTTGGTGCAAGCGAATGGGCGACGATGGAGGCGGGGCTAATCCAGCGGGTCACCGCCCTCAACGCCTTTCTCGCCGACATCTACGGCAAGCAGGACATCCTGCGCGCCGGGATCGTCCCCGAAGAACTGATCGTTCGCAATCCCGGCTTCAATCTCGCGATGATCGGCAAGCGCCCGGTCGGCGACATCTGGGTCCATATCGCCGGGATCGACCTTGTCCGCACCGACGCCGACGATTTTTACGTTCTCGAGGACAATGCCCGGACACCTTCGGGCGTGTCGTATATGCTCGAAAACCGCGAGGTCATGCTCAAGCTGGTCCCCGAGCTGTTCGCCAAGCTTCGCATCCGCCCGGTCGAAACCTATCCCGACCTGCTCCTCGACATGCTCCACTCGATCGCGCCGCCGGGATCGGGCGATGCACCGACGGCGGTGCTGCTGACGCCGGGGCAACACAACAGCGCTTTTTACGAACACAGCTTCCTCGCTGACAAGCTCGGTATCGAACTCGTCGAGGGGTCGGACCTGTTCGTTCGCGACGCGCGCGTCTTCATGCGGACGACCGAGGGTCCACGCCGCGTCGACGTTATCTACCGCCGGCTGGACGATGCCTTCCTCGACCCGCTCGTCTTCCGCCCCGATTCGATGCTCGGCGTACCGGGATTGATGAGCGTTTACGACGCGGGCAACGTCAGCATCGCCAACGCCGTCGGTACCGGCGTCGCCGACGACAAGGCGATCTACAGTTACATGCCCGAGATCATCCGCTTTTATACCGGGGCCGAGCCGATCCTGAAGAACGTCCCGACGTGGCGTTGTCGCGAACCGGAGGCACTGTCGTATGTCCTCGACCATCTGGCCGAACTGGTGGTCAAGGAAGTCGATGGCTCGGGCGGCTATGGGATGCTTGTCGGCCCGCACGCGACCAAGGCGACGATCGCTGAATTCGCCGCCAAGCTGCGCGCCAACCCCGACAAGTTCATCGCCCAGCCGACACTCGCGCTGTCGACGTGTCCGACCCTGTGCGACGGCGGCGTCGAAGCGCGCCACGTCGACCTGCGTCCGTTCGTCCTGACCGGCACCAACGGCAGCCGGATCGTTCCCGGCGGGCTGACGCGCGTCGCGCTCGAGCAGGGGTCGCTGGTCGTGAACTCGTCGCAGGGTGGGGGCACGAAGGACACTTGGGTGATCGATGAGTAGGTGCTTCGCCCTTTCTCCCCATCCGGGGAGGGGCGAGAGACGGCACAGCCGGCCTGGCGGTAGGGCCAGACCGGGTGCCGCGGCTCCTCGCACCTCCCCACGCCCGGGCCGCGCCGAAGGGCGCGTCTCTCGCCCCTGCCCTGATGGAGAGGGGCGGGGATGCTGAGCCGCAACGCCGGCAACCTTTACTGGGTCGGGCGCTACATCGAGCGCGCCGATTTCCTGTCGCGGCTGATCGAGGCGACGCTCCGCCTCGCGGCGTTGCCGTCGTCGTATGGCGGCATGACCAATGCGTGGGAATCAGCGCTCGAAGCGGCGTGGATGGCCGAGGCCTATGCAACGCGCGGCGGGCCGTTCGACGAGGCGAGCGTCGGCGAATTTTTGACCGTCGATCCGGCGAATCCGTCGTCGATCCGGCGCTGTCTGGAGGCGGCGCGTGCCAATGCGCGCGCCGTCCGTACGGCGCTGACGCTCGAGGCGTGGGAGGCGATCAACGGCGCGTGGCTCGACGTCCAGAAATACGGGACGCGCCTCGACGACCGCGATCAGCTCGGCACGATGCTCGAAACGGTCAAGGCGTCGATGCTCGCGTTCGACGGCGCGGCGCACCGGACGATGCTGCGCGGCGACGCTTACTGGTTCATCATGCTCGGGTCGGCGGTCGAGCGTGCCGACAACACTGCGCGCCTGCTCGACGTCAAATACCATCTGCTTCTGCCCGACGGCGACCGCGTCGGCGGTAGTCTCGATTATTTCCAGTGGACGACGATCCTGCGGACGGTGTCGGCGCTGACCGCATACCGCTGGGTCTATCGCGACACGGTCAAGCCGTGGCTGGTTGCCGATCTGCTCATCCTCAATCGCCAGATTCCGCGCAGCCTGGTCAGTTGTTACGAGGAAATCCTCCACCGTCTCGATCAGCTGTCGACGTCGAGCGCGCGGCGCGGACCGGCGCACCGGCTCGCGTCCGCCGGGTGCGCCGCACTCGACCAGGCGAAGATCGACGGCATTTACTCGCGCGGTCTGCACGAGTTTCTGCGCGAATTCATCGCCGACAATAATCGGCTCGGAGCGGCAATCGCCGAGCAATATCTGTTTTAGGCGGGCACCGAGGGGCGGGGGCCGAAGGGGGCGAATGCGGATCCGGATCGATTATACGACGGCGTACGATTATGCCGAGGCGGCGCACGGAGTGATCCAGCTGCTTCGGCTGCAACCGCGCTCGGGCCACGACCAGATCGTCAGCCGGTGGCGGATCGACGTCGACGCCGACGGCTGCCTCCGCGCCGGAACCGACCCGTTCGGCAACTGGACCCATTTGTTCACCGCCGATGCCCCCGTCCGCCGCCTGACGCTGACGTGCACCGGCGAGGTCGATACCAGCGAAGCGCACGGCGCGGTTCGCGGCTTTGCCGAGCCGTTACCCGCCGCGATGTTCCTCCGCGCGACCGAGCTGACGACCCCCGACGCCGCGATCGTCGCCTTCGCGCGGGCGATCGGTGGCAGCGATACGCTCGACCGGCTCCACGGCCTCAACGGGGCGATTTTCGCCACGATGGGCTTCGACGCCGCCGCGACCGGAACGGGTACCGACGCCGCGACCGCGTTCGCGCAGGCGTCGGGGGTGTGTCAGGACTATACGCACATCTTCTGCGCCGCCGCGCGCACGCTCGGCATCCCGGCGCGCTATGTCTCGGGCCATTACGTCCGCGCCGAAACGCAACCGGCGGGGCATGCATGGGCGGAGGCGCTCGTCCCCGACCTCGGCTGGGTCGGGTTCGACCCGACCAACGGCATCTCGACGACCCCCGCGCACGTTCGCGTCGCTGTCGGCCTCGACTATCTCGACGCCGCCCCCGTGCGCGGGGCGCGGCGCGGCGGCGGCACCGAAACGATGGCGGTGCGCGTCACGGCGGTCGACACCGGCGCGCAACTCGGCCAAAGTCAGGCCCAATCGCAGGCGTGACGCCGCCGCGGCCACGGAGGAACCGATGACCTACTGCGTCGGGATGCTGGTCCGCGATGGGTTGGCGATGCTCGCCGATACGCGCACCAATGCGGGGCTCGACAATGTGTCGAGCTACCGCAAACTGCGAGTGATGGACGTTGGGCCGGGGCGGACGATGGTCGTCGCCAGCGCCGGATCGCTGTCGGTGACGCAGGCGGCGCTGACGCGGCTGACCGATGCGATCCTGCTCGCCGGGGCCGAAGCCGTCGATCCACCAATAGAAACATTACGGACAGCACCGACGATGTTCCGCGCCGCGACGCTCGTCGGGCACGCGCTCCACGATGCCCGCGCGGCGGTCGACGAAGCGGTCGGAGGCGACAAGGTGTCGACGTCGGCGACGCTGTTGTTCGGCGGGTGCATCGCCGGGCGCAAACCGCGCCTGTTCCTCATCTACGCGAGCGGCAACTTCATCGAATGCCAGCCCGACACGCCGTATCTCCAGATCGGCGAGCACAAATACGGCAAGCCGATCCTCGACCGCGTCGTCACGTTCGACACCAGCCTTGAGGAGGCGGTCAAGGTCGCGCTGATCTCGTTCACCTCGACGATGCGTTCGAACCTTGCCGTCGGCCTGCCGATCGACATCGTTCAGCTACGCAGCGGCGACACCGACCCTGAACTCGTTCACCGCATCACTGATGACGACGCCTATTACCGCGAACTGACCGAACGCTGGTCGGCGGCAATGCGAGTGGCGACAATGGCGATTCCGCTCCCGCCTTATGGCGCGGCCGGAGCGCAGGGGGTGCTGGTCTAGGCGGCGACCGCGACCGGGGTCGTCGCCCGCGCGCGGAGCATGATCGCCAGTACCAGCCCGAGCCCGGCCACCCCGGTCATCGCCAAGTACCCCGGCGCGCCGATCCGGTCGTACAGCGGCCCTGACACCAGCACGGCAGCGGCGTAGGTCGGCGCGTTGGCGATGCCCATATAGATCATCTGCGCCGTCGGCGTCCGGTCGTCGCCGTACATCGCCTGGATGAAGCGCATGCCGCCGAGGAAGGTCGCGGCGAAGCTTAGCGCGTGGAGGAGCTGGAGCGGGATCAGCACCCATAACGGCGGCAGCGCGGCGAATGCCGTCCAGCGGATCACGGCGGCGATACCCCCGGCGACGATCAGCGTTTCGGGACGAAACCGACTCGACCAGCCGCCGAGGAAGATGAGGAAGCCGACCTCGGCGAGCGTTCCGATATTCCACAGCATCGCGATCGTGCCGCCAGAAAAATGTTGGGTGTTGCTCCAGATCAGCGAGCCGGCGGTGTACAGAAACGCCGCGCTCGCCTGGATGAGGCCAGCGGCGAAGATGAACAGGGTGAACGCCGGATTCCTGAGCATTCCGAGGCCGTGCGACAGGCGTTCACCGAACGGCTCACCTGATTCGACGCGGGCGAGATTCGGTTCGCGCGGCATCCACGCGCTTGCGGCGATCATCACTCCCGATACGGCGAGGAGAAACGCCCAGATCGGCCAGAACGCCCCGGTGCGGTCGATCAGGAACCCCACCGTCGTCGTCCCGGCGACGAAGGCCGCGCTCGCGAGGCCGCGCGCGACACCATACGGCGGCACGCCCGTGCGTGTGAGCCGCAGCAGCGTCGTCTCGACCACCGGCAACAGCCCCCAAAAGGCGATGTCGAGGACGAGGATCAGCGCGAAGACGGCGACAAAACCGTCAAGGAATTTGAGGATGGCAAACCCGACAGTCAGAACGATGGTGAACAGGAACAGCGGCGCGCGGCGATCGCTCCGCCCGTCGGCCCACGCGGCGGTCAGCGGTCCCGCGAGCGCGCGGCTGAATCCGGCGATGGCGAGGACGACGCCGATCTCGGCCCCGGAGAAACCATGGACCTTTTCCAGCCACAGCGGCAGGAACGGGATCAGGCAGCCGAACCCCGCGAAATACAGGCAGGCGAGGACGGTCGAGCGGACGGCTGGGGTCATCGGCGCACCATGGGACGGCGGCGCGGCGGCGGCAAGGATCGGCGTTTGCGAAACGCCAGCATCGTGGCCTAGATGCATCAAATGCTGGGGAGAGACGGAAATGACGATACCTGAACTGTTCGACCTGACTGGTCAGACGGCGTTGATCACCGGCTCGTCGCGGGGGATCGGCAAGGCGATCGCCCACCGCATGGCCGAGCACGGCGCCAATGTCGTCGTCTCGTCGCGCAAGGCCGACGCGTGCGATGCCGCCGTTGCCGAGATCAACGCCGCCGTCGGGCGTGAGGCCGCCGTCGCGATCCCCGCCAACATCGCGTCGAAGGAGGCGCTCCAGGCACTCGTCGACCGAACGCTCGACCGTTTCGGGCGGATCGATGCCCTTGTCTGCAACGCCGCGTCGAACCCCTATTACGGCCCGCAGGCGGGGATCAGCGACGACCAGTTCGGCAAGATCCTGCAGAACAACATCGTCTCGAACCACTGGCTGATCACCATGGTCGCCCCGGCAATGATCGCGCGGCGCGACGGGTCGATCACGATCGTGTCGTCGATCGGCGGCTTGCGCGGATCGACGATTATCGGAGCCTATTGCATCAGCAAGGCCGCCGACATGCAGCTCGCGCGTAACCTCGCCGCCGAATATGGACCGGCGAACGTCCGCGTCAACGCGATCTGCCCGGGACTGATCAAGACCGATTTCGCCAAGGCGCTGTGGGACGACCCCGCGACTCTCGACGTGTCGACGCGCGGCACCCCGCTCCGCCGGATCGGCGTTCCCGACGAGATCGCCGGGATGGCGGTGTTCCTCGCGGCGAAGGCTGGGGCGTTCACGACCGGGCAGAGCATGGTCATCGACGGCGGCGCAACGGTGGTCTGACGCGCCGCGAGCGCTCAAGCAACGTATCTCGCACATTTATCTAAGGGGTCATCCATGCGCCGTTTCGTCCTTGCTGTTCTGCTTGCCGCCGCCGCGCCCGTGGGGGCGGAAACCGTCGTCATCCGCGCCGGACGTCTGATTACCGACGCCGCGTTGCCCGCGCGCGGGCCGTCGAGCATCGTCGTCACCGACGGCAAGATCGTCAGCATCGGCGCCGCCGACATGGCCGCACCGGCGGGCGCACGGGTCATCGACCTGTCGACCAAGACGGTCATGCCTGGCCTGATCGACGCCCATGTCCATCTGACGCAGGACAGCGGCCTGCCGTGGTACGCGTCGCTGCGCCCGAAATATTCGGAGCCCTATGCGGCGGCGACGGGCCTCAAAAACGCCCTGATCACTGCGCGCGCCGGGTTCACCACGGTGCGTGACGCAGGTGGGCCGGTTCTCGCCAGCCTCGCGATGCGCGATGCGGTGGCGGAAGGGGCGTTTCCGGGGCCGCGCATCCTCGTTGCGGGGACGCCGTTTTCGATTTCGGGGGGACACGGCGATAGTGCGGTCGGCCTGTCCCCTGAGCTTGCCGACGCGATCAACGCCACCGGCCAGAACCCCGGCGTTTGCGACACCCCGACGGCTTGCGCGGTCGCGGTCCGCAAGAACGCAGCGAAGGGCGTCGACGTCATCAAGTTCATGGCGACCGGCGGGGTTCTCGACGACGGCGCGATCGGTCTTGAGCAGCATTTCAGCGATGCCGAGATGAACGCGATCGTCGCGACCGCGCACGGCGTCGGGCTCAAGGCGATGGCGCACGCGCATGGTGCTCGCGGGATCGAAGCAGCGGCGAACGCCGGGGTCGATTCGATCGAGCACGGGACCTATCTCGACGACAAGGCGGCGAAGGCGATGAAGGCGCACGGGACGTGGCTCGTCCCGACGTTGATGGCGTATGAGGGGCTGAAGCTCCACATCGGCAAGAATTTCTACACCGCCAACGTCGAGGCCAAGGCGTTGCAGACGATGGCGATCGTCGGGCGCAACATCGCCGTCGCGCAGCGGAACGGTGTCCGTATCGCGCTCGGCACCGACGCCGCCGTCTACCCGCACGGGCGCAATGCCGAAGAACTCGCGCTGATGGTCGACCACGGCATGACCGCGAAGGATGCGTTGATCGCCGCGACCAAGGGCGGGGCCGAACTGCTCGGTATCGACACGATCACCGGCACCCTCGCCCCCGGCAAGGCCGCCGACCTGATCGCGATCGACGGTGACCCGCAGACCGATCCCAAAGCGGTACTGTCGGTCAGCTTCGTGATGACGGCGGGGCGCGTCGTCCCGATGAAATAAGCTGATCGGCGGGGCGGCGTCCTAACGCCGCGCCGCCAGCAGCGCGTCGAGGCTGCTCGGCCCGGTCCCCGTCCGCGCGAGGTGGGGATAGCGCAGCCCCCCGGTCCACGCGACGTCGACCGTGCGGTACTGGTTTCCTTGGGAAATCAGCAACGCGATCGGCCCACTGCCACCCTTGTTCGCGGTGATGACGCGCTTGAGGGCATCGTCGTCGTATTTATTGCCGTTGGTCGCGATCAGCGTCGTCCCCGGCGCGATTCCGGCGGCGAACGCCGCCCCGCCCCAGCGAACCGATTTGACGACGCCGTTCTTGCCGACGATCAGCCCCAGCGAATAACTGAGATCCATCCACTCGCGGTCCTTTTCGCGCGCCGACCACACCGCGCCGGGCGTGTCGGTAAAGGCGAGGCGGTAGCCGCCGCGCGTAATCCCGTCGAGCGGCGGCGGCGCGCCGACGGCATCGACGCGGGCATGGAGGAAGGCAGCCCAGTCGAACGGTTCGACCGCGTTCAGCGCAGCAACGATGTCGTCGAAAGTGTAGGTGACCTCGCCCCAGTCGCGGTCGCGAATGCCAAAGAAGACGTGCGCGAAATCGTCGAGGCTGCGCTTGGCGTGCGACCGCTCGCGGATCAGACTATCGGCGTCGAGCCAAATCAACATGCCCTCACTGTAATAGTCTTCGACGCGCTGCCAGCTCGGAAACGGCTCGGGGCGCCGGTTCGAGATGATCTCCTCGTTGGTCGTATCGACGAGCGAGCGCCACGCCCGCCCCGGCTGCGTCGCATAATCGGCGGCGGCGGCAGCGATCTTGTCGCGGGTGTCCTCGGGCGAGCGCAGACCGGCGCGCGCGGTCAGGATGTTGCCCCAGAACTGCGTCTGGCCCTCATAGACCCACAACAGGCTGTTCTGCATCGGCACCCGCCAGTCGGGGGTCCACAGATCAGCGGGGCGGCGGAACTTGCCGTTCCAGCTGTGGGTGAATTCGTGCGCGAGGAGGTCGCGCCCGGCGACACCGGCGTCCCAGTCGAGGAAATAGTCGGGGGCCGCCTGATCCTCCGAACTGCGATGATGCTCCAAGCCGAAGCCGTCGATTCGGTCTGAGAGCGCAAACAGGAAATCGTAGTGGTCGAAGTGCTGCGATCCGAATAGCTTCACCGCTTGGGTGACGAGCGCCTTGTGCGCGGCGAGCTGCGGCGCACCGATCGACAGCTGATCAGGGCGGTCGGCGAAGATGTCGAGGGTGACGTCCGGCGACAGCGGCTCGATGTGCGCATAGCGTCCGGCAAACACCGGCGAATCGGCGAGGGTGTCGAGCGCTACGGGCGTGTAGTGGATTGTCCCGCCGTGCTTCGTGTCGCCGTCCGATCGCAGCGCGGTCGCAGCGGTCCAGCCGACCGGGAAGATCGCGGTCGGGTCGACTATGATGTCGCGGACGAAATAGCCCGCTGGATAGAGTAGGGTCGAAATCCATTCGAGTGCGACGATGTTCGGCGTTGCGACGACCGGGCCCTGATCGTCCTTTGTCGGCGACAGGAAATCGAAGCGCACCTCAAGGCTGGTGACCCCGGCGGGAACGTCGACGTGGAAGGCGTGGACATGAACGGGGTCGCGCCGCCACGCGAGGCGCTGGCCACCGGCGGCAATCGTCAGCCCGGCAATCTTGTCGATCTGTCCCTGCGGCGCGTGCGCACCCGGCAGCCAGTTGGGATAGAGCAATGTTACCCGCCCGGCCGCGACAGGGATCGTCTCGACAACGCGGAACACCCCGCGCGCGACATCGCTCGCATCGACCGTCAGGCGAAGGGTGCCGGGGTAGGGGCTGTCGCGCGCCGCCGGGATCGTGTCGACGATCGCGACCGGTTGTGGACGGCTGGTTCCGGTCATCGCCGGTCCCGTTTGCGCGGCGAGCGCGGCGGGGAGCAACAGCGCCGCGGCGGCCAGCGTCCGAATCATCGGCGGATTCCTCATTTCAGCCACCGGTCGAACCAGCCGAGGATGCGGTCCTCGCGGTCGTGAATCTGGTCGGGCTTACGCATCCGGTGGCCTGCGCCTTCGTAGATGACGAGGCTCGTCGGCACCCCCATTGCCTTGAGCCCATGCCAGAATTCGACCGACTGCGCCGGTGGGCATTCAACATCGCGTTCACCGACATAGATCAGCGTCGGGGTCTTCGCGGCCTTGATCGTCGTGAGCGGAGACGCCGCGGTATAGACGGCGGGGTCGTCATACGCGCTCGCGCCGAAGAACGGGATCATCCACTGGTCGATGCCGTTCTGGCCGTAATAGCTGATCCAGTTGGCGATCCCTGCTCCGGCAACTGCGGCCTTGAAGCGCGTCGAGTGGGTGACGGTCCACATCGACATAAACCCGCCGTAGCTGTGGCCATAGACGCCAAGCCGGTTGCCATCGATCGGCGCGGCCTTCAGCACCGCGTCGATCCCAGCCTGAATATCGCGCAGGTCGCCGCCGCCGAAGTCGCGGATATTGGCGCGGGTGAACGTCTGCCCCTGGCCATACGACCCACGCGGATTCGGGCGGAACAGCGCATAGCCGCGCGCCAGCAACGCCATATCGGTCCCGTTCCAGACGTAGTTCGGCGCCCATAATGACGATGGGCCGCCGTGGATCTGAACGATCATCGGGGCCTTGCCGACAACGGGGTTGATCGGTGTCAGCAACCAGCCCTGAACGGTGCGGCCTTCGCTTTTCCAGCTCAGGCTGCGCGCGACAAGCTGCGGCGAGTGGGCGACGTTATCGGTTGTTATCGGGCGGAAATCGACCGCGCCGCTGCCGATCGCGCCGACGTGGATCTCGGCGGGGTGGGTAAAATCGCTGATGACGCTGGCGATTGCCGTGCCGCCCGCCGCGACCGCGACTTCGGCGTCGCCGCCCTCGCCCCGGACAGCGCCGGACCACAAGGGCGTCAGCAACTTCGCCCCGGGCGCCAACGTCAGCCGGTCGATTTCGAACCGGTCGCCGATCTGACGGGTGACCATCGCGTTCGCGCCCGCCGTCGTGAGTGACGTAACGGTCGCGGTGGCGCCCGAGGTCAGGTTACGCGGCTCCCCACCCCTCAGCGGCACTGTATACAGATCGCCACCGGTCGCACCGAAGTCGCTCATCAAGCCGCCGATGAACGCGACAGCTGCGCCATTTGCCACGACGTGCGGCGAAGCGATCTGCATTGTCGGGGCGGCGATGACGCGGACCAAACCCGTTGCGGCATCGACCGCAACGAGCTTGGCCACCCACCAATTATTGTCGCCGTTACCCTTCGCCGCTGTCGCGACGAAGCCGCCGTCTGGCGTCCAGTCATATTCATAAACGAAGGTGTCGGCGGGTGAGACGAAGCGTAGCGGGCCACCCGACGCCGCGACGACGGCGATGCGCTGTTCATCGTCGGCTTCGCCAATCTGGCCGACCTGCGCGCGCCCGGCCTCGACCGCGCCGCTCGCCTTGTGGGCGCCCTCGACGGCGAGAATGGCGATCTGGCGGCCGTCGCCGGACCAGCGCGGCGACTGCGCGGTGCCCTGCACGGTCGTCACGGTAACCGTTGCGCCCGCGCTTGCGACGATGACGGCGGTGGTTGCCGCCTTGGCATCGGTTGCGACGAAGGCGAGGCTACGGCCGTCGGGCGACCATGCGACCCCGGCATATCCACACGCCGGGCATGGGTCGAAGCGATCGACGACGACGCCACTACGTGCATCGCGGACGACGACAATGCCGTGACTGTCGGGGATCGCGGTATCGGCGGCCACCGCGCTGTCGATGCTAGCAACGCGGCTGCCGTCGGGTGACACGGCCAGCGATTTATACTGGGTCAGCGTTGCCGGAATGGCGGTCGCGGTGCTGCTCACTGCCGCAACGCCTGTGGCGATGACAGCCGCGATCAGGCGGCTGGTCGTATTATTACGCATCGATGTGAAACTTCCATATTTCGGTTTGAAGCAGTGTGGCACATGTCCCGCCCGGTGCCAACCGTCGCGATGCCTCGCCAGGGCCGCCGCTGGACACGGTTCTCCGCCGCCCTTACGTCGCCATGGCTAGCAATTCGAAAGTGCCCCGATGGTCGAACCCGCCGACGCCAAGGAACTCATCGATGCGGCGATCGAGCGCGCTGAGAGCGAGCGTGACGGGGTCGATGCGGCTGAACGGACGATCGAAAAACGGTTTCGCGATCGCGTCTCGCTGCTGGTCGGCATCGCGGCGGTGACGCTCGCCATTATCCATATGGCGGCTGCAGGCGCAGCTCGCGAAAGCGTCCTTCGCGGCATCGAGGCGTCGGACACGTTCACCTATATGCAGGCCAAGATTGTCCGCGAGACCATCGCCAAGGTGGCGGCCCAGTCGTCCGCGATCGACCCTGCCAACCGCGCCGAGTGGGCGTCCGAGGCACAGCGGCTGCGGGCAGCCGATACCAAGGGTCACGGCATTTCCCAGCTGGAGGCATCCGGCAAGATCGAACGCGCCGAAGGCCAGCGCGCGGCACACGCGGGCGAGGGATACGAGCTTGGCGAAACGGCGCTGCAGATGGCGATCGTGCTGCTGTCGATCGCGCTTGTGGCGCGCAGCCGCGTCATCGTCGGCGGAGCGTTTCTTCTCGGGCTGCTTGGTGCAGCGGCGGCGTTGGCAACGGCGATGGGCGTCACCTGAGACGGAACTGGTGAGGCGGCGGCCTGCCACGGGATCGAACAGCGTGGCCGTCGTTTAAACGACCAGCCCCGCCGAAGCGCCCCGTGCGGCAATAACCCGGCCGATGGCGTCGAACAGCCCTTCCATAGCGACGGGCTTGAGCAAAAGATCATCGGCGCCGCGGGCAAGACAGCGTGCGCGCAGATCGGTCGCAGCGTCAGCGGTAATGACGATGATGGGCAGATTGCTTTTTGCGTCGGGGCGCGCCCTTATACGCCCAATTGCTTCGAGCCCGTCCATGCCGGGCATTCGCAAATCCATCAGGATGACGTCGAAATCGTGGCGGTCGATCATCCGCAGGCCACCCTCGGCGGAATCCGCCTCGTCCATGCCGACGCCCGCAACCGAAAGCATGTCACGCACGACGCGGCGGTTCAGAGCATCGTCTTCGATGGCCAGAACCCGCACCTACGCCTCCTTTCCGCCAACAAAAGCCTTGCGATCAGTGTTACGGCAGATCGGTCGCGAACACCACGGGCCGCGCGACGATACTCGCAAACCCATCCTTTACCTTGGTCAAGACGTCGATCAGCGCATCGGCGCGCAGCGGTTTTATGACGACTGCCGCAGCTCCGGCAGCTAACCACATCGCTTTGTCGTCACCGATCGCCGCGGGTGCGAGCAGAACCAGCGGTGGACGACCGGGGACGGCCGCAAGATCGGCGAGAACCGCCTCGATTACCTCTTTCCCGTCCTCGTCGCCGACGTCGAACAGGATAACGCCGACGACGCAGGCGGCGACAAACGCTGCTATACCCCCTGTGTCGCAAACCGCAGTATGCCCGAAATCGCCGATTGCAGTGCGCAAGAAGCTGCGCCGAATCGGATTGGTTGCGGCGATGAGAACACTGGTCGTGGTCGGGAGGTCGGGCGATCGCGGTACACTGGCGTCAGCAACATCGGCGTAGGGGAGGCGAAGGGTGAACATCGCGCCGCCGCCAGGAG
Organism: Sphingomonadales bacterium; assembly: GCA_038226115.1. GTDB lineage: Bacteria > Pseudomonadota > Alphaproteobacteria > Sphingomonadales > Sphingomonadaceae > Polymorphobacter_B. Next base: position 14,195 of record JBBRQR010000034.1, read on the forward strand.
TGCTTGCAACAGATATGTCGCCGCCAAGAATGCGTGCGAGGTGGCGTGAGATCGCGAGGCCGAGCCCAGTGCCGCCGAACTGACGCGTTGTGCTGGTGTCGAGTTGGCGAAATGGTTCGAAGATCGTCTCGAAAGCACCCGGTGGAATGCCGATGCCCGAGTCGGTAATGCAAATCGCGACGGTCGGCTCGTCGAGATTATTTTCGGCGCGGACATCGACCGTAACAACGCCATCCGGCGTGAACTTGATGGCATTCGACAATAGATTGAACACGACCTGCCGCAGCCGCGCAGCATCGGTTTGAACCGGCGCTTCGACCCCCGTCATCGACAAACGTAGATCGAGACCCTTGGCCTGCGCCTGCACGCGCCACAGCGAAACAATTTCCGGGATCAACGTCATCAAGTCGGTTGGCGCCGTATCAAGGCGGACAGCCCCGGAATCGATCTTCGCAAAGTCGAGGATGTCGTCGACCAACGTCCGCATCGCCCGTCCGGCGGCGTCGACCAGCGCGACGCGGTCGCGTAAGACCCCCCCGACGCCCGTGTCGGCGAGCATCACCTGGGTCATGCCAAGGATGCCATTCAGCGGGGTCCGGATTTCGTGGCTGGT
>JBBRQR010000035.1:0-14610 GCA_038226115.1 Sphingomonadales bacterium
TCAACGACTTGACGACTTTGTCGCATGAACGTGTCCGTGACGAACTCCTCAAACTACTCGTCGTCAGCGACCCCGCACCGACGGTCAAGGTCATGGTGGAGCAGGGTATTTTTGCACCCGTGCTGCCCGAGATCGCCGCCGCCGCCGTGACCACCCTAGACCGCGTGTGCGTCACGGAAATGCGCTTGGCGCTTGCCCCCGATCCGATCCGCCGCTTCGCCGGGCTGCTTCCCGCCGACGCCGCCATTCTCGACGCCGTCGCCACCCGCCTCCGGCTGTCAAACGCCGACCGCAAGCGCCTCATTCTGACCGCCGAACGCAACGGTTCGCTCGCCGAAATCGGTTATCGCGACGGGCGCGACAGCGCGGTCGACCGGGGAGTGTTGCGCGAAGACAGTGGTTTAGCCGACTTTATTGTGACCTGGACGAAGCCCGTTTTCACCGTGTCAGGCCGCAACATCATCGCGCGCGGGGTCGCCCCCGGTCCTGAAGTCAGCCGCATCCTCAGCGAGATCGAGCGCGCGTGGATTGCCGCCGGATTCCCCGCCGACGTCACTCCGCTCCTCGACCGCTACCTCAACTAAAGCGGTTATCGCGCGGGAATCCCTGCGGTGGCATCCGCCCCGACCCGCCCCGCGGCCCGACCCATGGGCCGACATCAGCCTCGGTCCGCGTTCGCCCGCTCGCGCCGCCCATCGCCCATGACAGCCCGTCGGCGCGGCGAAAGGCCAAGGCGTCGGCCAGCCCACCGTCCTTGTGCTTTTGCAATGCGACACCCTGACCGCGTGCCATCACCGGCACCTCGGCGAGCGGAATCAGCAGCAGCTTGCGATTGTCCCCGAGCAGCGCCAGAAAGTCATCACTGACCGCCAACGGCTTGATATGTTTAAGCGAAGCTCCTGCTCGCGGCGTCATCACCTGCCGCCCCTTGCGCGTCTCGGCGAGCAGGTCGTCGCCGCTGACAACGAACCCGCGCCCATCGCCGGCGGCCAACAGAAAGCGCGCGTCGGGCCGATGCGCGAACACCGCGACGATCGCCGCGTCGCCGCCAAGGTCGATCATCAGCCGCACCGGCTCGCCGAACCCGCGCCCACCCGGCAGGCGGTCGGCAGGCAGGGTGTAGAACCGCCCGGTCGCCGCCGCGACGACGATCCGGTCGGTTGTCTGCGCGTGAAAGGCGAAGGCGGGACCGTCGCCCTCCTTGAACTTGAGCGCGTCGCCCGCACTCAGGTCGGCATGGCCCTTGAGCGCGCGGACCCAGCCCTTCGCTGACACGATGACGGTCAACGGCTCGCGGTCGATCATCGCTTCGAGCGGGATCATCGTCACCGTTGGTGCGGTCCCGATCTCGGTCCGTCGCCGCCCCAGCAGCGTGGCGGAGCCATAGCGGATCTTGAGCTTGCCAAGTTCGTCGCGCAGACGCTCCCGCTGCGCCGACGGCGAATCGAGCAGCGCACGTAACTTTTTCGCTTCCGCCGACAGCGTCTTGTGTTCCTTGGTAATTTCGATCTCTTCGAGCCGTCGAAGCGCGCGTAGGCGGAGGTTGAGGATCGCCTCGGCCTGACGGTCATTGAGGTCGAAGCGCGCCATCAATACAGCTTTCGGCTCGTCCTCCTCGCGGATGATGCGGATCACCTCGTCGATCGACAGATACGCCTTGAGGTAGCCGTCTAGGAGTTCGAGGCGGTCGTCGATCTTGCCGAGGCGAAACCCGGTCCGTCGCGCAGCAACCTCGATCTGATGGTCGATATACGCCTGGAGCACCTCGATCAGCGGCATCACGCGCGGGACGCGGTCGCGGTCCAGGACGTTCAAGTTGAGCGGAAAGCGCGTCTCGAGGTCGGTCAGCCGGAACAGGCTTTCCATCAGCACGGCGGCGTCGACCGTCCGCGCGCGCGGCTCGAGGATCAAACGTATTGCCGTGTCGGATTCGTCGCGGACATCGGCGAGGATCGGTAGCTTCTTGTCGTTGATGAGGCTGGCGATATCCTCGATCAGCTTGCCCTTCTGGACCTGATACGGGATTTCGGTGACTGCGATCTGCCACATGCCATTCGGCAATTTCTCCTCCACCCACCTCGCGCGGAGGCGGAAACTGCCGCGGCCCGTGGCATAGGCCGAGCGTAGCGCAGTCGCCGGTTCGACGACGACCCCGCCGGTCGGGAAGTCCGGACCGGTGATGTGCGCCATCAATTCATCGAGCGAAACCGTTGGATCATCGAGCAACGCGATCGCCGCATCGGCGATTTCGGCGACGTTATGTGGCGGGATCGACGTCGCCATGCCGACGGCGATGCCGCTCGCGCCGTTGGCGAGGAGGTTGGGGAAGGCGGCAGGGAAGACCTCGGGCTCCTCCTCCTCGTCGTTATATGTCGAACGGAAGGCGACGCTGTCCTCGTCGAGGCCGTCCATCAGGTCGGCAGCGGCGGTCGTCAGCCGGGCCTCGGTATAGCGCATCGCGGCAGCGTTATCGCCGTCGATGTTGCCGAAATTGCCCTGCCCGTCGATCAGTGGATAGCGCAGGGCGAACGATTGGCTGAGCCGGACGAGCGCGTCGTAAATCGAAGCATCGCCGTGCGGGTGATATTTGCCCATGACATCGCCGACGATCCGCGCGCATTTCTTGTAGCCCGTCGCCGGGTCGAGCTTGAGCAGTCGCATCCCCCACAAAATGCGGCGGTGCACTGGCTTCAATCCGTCGCGAACATCGGGCAGCGACCGCGCGGTGATCGTCGACAGCGCGTACACGAGATAGCGTTCGCTCAAAGCGTCGGCGAACGGGGTATCGAGAATGCGGGGGTCGTCGCGGGTGTCGGGCATCGCGCGGCGTTAGCCGATGGCGCGCGGCGACGCTAGGCGAGTGACGGGCGCGTCACACGAACCAGCCTTGCGCCGCAAGCGTCGGCCGGATCGCCCGACTGACGGGGGCAGCGATGCCGGTGGCGAGGATCAGGGTCGTCCGCCCGGCGATGCTGCTGCTGCCTTCGACCGCATGGCGCGCGACCCACCACGAACGATGGACCCGCGCCCCCGGCAGCGCATCGAGCACGGCGACCGCATCGATCATCCGCATCAGGATGATATCATTGCCGAGGTCGGTGTGAACCCGCAGATAATGGTCCTCCGCCTCGAGTGCGATCAGCCGCCCGGTGCCGAGGCGCGGCGGCAGGCGCTCGGCGAGGCCGGGCGGCATGGTGCCGACGGCGGGCACGACGACCGCGACCGGCGATGCGGCGACGACTGGTTCCAGCGCGTCGGCAACCGCGACCGGCGAAGCAACGCTGCCCGACAGATAGTTGATCGCCGTCAGGATCAGGCTGAACATCAGGACGACGCCGCCGAAGGCGACAACGGTCATCGCCGTGACGCTGCCGATCCCGAACATCAGCATGCTGGCGACGATGACGACGAAAGTATGCGGAACGGTGATCATCACCGCGACGACAACCACCTCGAGCCAGCGCCGTCCGGCGAACCCGCCCCATGCCGCGACCGCGCTTTGCACGACGAGGCCGAGGATCGATCCCGGCAGGACAACGACGAGCCAGTAAGCGAGGCGCAGCGGCAACCCCACCGCGTCGGTATGGAGCGCGCCGACGATGGCGAGCACCAGCGCCGCGACCGTGCCGATGATCAGCCCGCGTACGAGCCGCTCACGAAGGGTGGATGCAACTCGCGCGGCGTGAACTGCACGCGGCATCGGCTCACGAATTTGCTGCAACATCCCACGCAATCTCCGACGACAACGCAACCTAGCCCGGCGATGACCGGGGCAGCAACCGACCAGCGGCATGTCGCCACTGGCTAGCTCACGGAGACCTGCCATGAACCTCATCGCCGCCATCACCGCCGCCGCTTTCGCTACCCTGACCATTGCCGCCCACGCCGCGCCTGTCGTGACCACGCCCGCCGTTGCGGCGGCGAGCGCCACGCTCACCGTCCGCTTCACCGGCATCGCAACGCCGACCGGTGCCGTCCTCCTCTCGCTGTTCGCCAACGAGGCGGACTTCGATACCGGCGGCAAGCCGGTTGCGTCGACGATGGCCCCGGTGAAGGGCGATACCGCCGAGGCCGTGTTTACGGGGCTGCCCGCCGGTCAGTATGCGGTCAAGGCGTTCCACGACATCGACGGCGACGGCAAGATGGGGACGACGCCGTTCGGCATGCCGCTCGAACCCTATGCTTTCTCGAACGACGCCGTCGGCGAGGCAGGCCCCGCCAAATGGGCTGTCGCCAACTTCGCCGTCGGCACCGGGGCCGTCGTCCACAGCATCAAAATCCGCTAGAAGCGAACTCGGGCAAGGGAGCCACGACGATGATCACCGACACGCTTCTCGATCGCCGCCAAATGCTGGGTGGAGCCGTCGCCCTCAGTGCACTGACGGTGCCGCACGGGGCAAATGCGGCGACCACGCGACCGGACTGGTTCCTCGGGGTCGACGATGTTGTCGCCGATGTGCCGCAGCAGCGACTGACGCGAATTCACGGTCGGGTTCCCGCTGGCCTCGACGGGACGCTGTACCGTAACGGCCCCGCGCGCTTCCGCCGCGCCGGGACCGCATCGGGCCATTGGTTCGACGGCGACGGCCTGATCCGCGCTTGGGCGGTGCGGGACGGAGCGGCGACGCTGACTGCGCGTTTCGTCGACACGCCGAAGCGACGGCTCGAGGAGCGTGCCGGGGCGATGGTTCAGCCCGGCTTCGGCACCGCGTCGCGCACCGGGAGCCGCGTCACCAGCGCCGACGACACCAATGCGGCGAACACGTCGGTCATCGCCGCGGGCGGTCGGTTGCTTGCCTTGTGGGAGGCGGGGTCGGCGTTCGCGGTCGATCCGGTGACGCTGGCGACAATCGGCCCGGAAATCTTCCGACCCGACCTCGCCGGGATGCCGTTCCTCGCCCATCCGCGCGTCGAACCCGATGGCCGCATCTGGAACCTCGGCCTGTCGGCGAAGGCGGCGTTGATCTGGCGGCTGTCGGCGGCGGGCAAGCTTGAGGCGGCGCAGGCGATCGAGCTGCCGATGGGAAGCTATATCCACGATTTCACCGCGACCGCGCGCCACCTCGTAATCGTGCTCCAACCGTGGATTCAGGACCATATGGCGCTGCCGTTCGTCGAAAGCCTGAGCTGGAAGCCCGAACTCGGCAGCAAGATTCTGGTCATCGACAAGGCCGACCTGACCAAGCGCCGCGTCTATGACCTGCCGCCGTTCGCCGCCTTCCATTTCGGCGATGCGTGGGAGGAAAGCGACGGCACGATCCGCTTCGACGGCTGCTTCGAGGCCGACCCGAGCTTTGGCCGCGACGCCGCGCGCGCGCTGATTGACGGGCGTTACATGGCGGTGCCGTCGCCACGCCTGACGATGGTTGCGCTCCGCCCCGATGGTCGAGCCGATATGCACGCCGCCGGGATCGACGCCGAATTTCCGCGCAGCGATCCGCGCGGGGCGGGGCTGCCACGCAGCCGGACGGTCCATGTCGGTGGCTATCTGCCGGGGCGTCCGTTCGCGGCGCGCGTCGGCGTCTGGGACTGGCGCACGGGGAAGAACGACGCCCACGACTTCGGCGCGCGCCATCTGGTCGAGGAATTCGTGCCGGTGTCGGCGGGCAAGCGCGAATGGTTGATGGGCACGACGGTCAACCTCGATACGCGCCGCAGCGAGCTCCACGTCTTCGACGCGCACCATGTCGCCGCCGGTCCGGTCGTCAGCTGGACTGCCGACCGCGCGCTGCCCGTGAGCTTTCACGGCAACTGGGTGTAACGCCAGGTTGCGTGCCAGTTGTCGGCCCCGGCGCCGCCGACATGCCTATATAGGCAATAGACGCGGCGTCGCGGTGATCGCTATTCGACTTCAGAGTATCTTGCGCTGCCCTTGGGTGGCGACAGGTGGGTATGCCTTGGTGCCGTATTTTGCGGCGCGCGGCAGGCGATCGGAGGCGATTATGCGTAAGGCTTTGACCCGAACGAACATCACGCTCGCAGTGGCGTTGGCAGGCGTTTTTTGGAGCGCACCGGCGTTGGCGTTGGGCGGACCACCGGGCGATTGCGAAGGCAATCCCGACGGCTGCGCACCGCCGCCGCCCCCGCCGCCGAAGCCCAATGTTCCGGCACCGGTCAACACGACGGGCAATTACTGGGTCAACCTCAACGGTTTCCAACCCGACTCGGGACATATCAACAACGGCCAAGTCCAGGTCGTTTTCGACGCGGCGACCCGCACGTACGGCAACGGCGCGACCGGCACCACGCTGACGACGACGCTGTCCCCGCTGGCGACGGCAACGGCAAACAGCCATTCGCAGGGCCTTGGCGAAGGCGTCGAGGGGGCGATCGCCCTTGGCTACACCGTCACTATCCACGCCGCCAATCAGACCGCCGCCGATACGCTCCGGTCGCAGCTCGAGGGCGGCACCAGTTTCGCCACCGTGCGCGGTAATTACACAACCGCGCAAAGCGGGGCCGGCCTGTCGACCGTCCATGCGACGACTTCGGGCACGCCGGGCAACCCAAACCACGTCTTTGCCTCGGGCTGCGACGGCGGCGGGCTGGTATGCGGCTCCGGCAGCTTCACCCTCGATCTCGGCTTCCAGTCGGCAACCGATTTTAGCGGCGGCGATCCCCTCGACTTCATCGGCAGCATCAGTCTCGAAGCCGATGCCTTTGCCGGGCGGACCCAATATAGCGACCGCTTCGGGATGCTCGCGGGGACGGCATTTGCCTTCATCGATCCGCTCATCACCCTCAATCCCGCGCTCGGCAACCAGTATAGCCTGACGGTCGGGGGCGGCCTTGTCTCCAACGCGACGCCCGGAGTGCCGGAGCCCGCGACGTGGGCGCTGATGCTCGGCGGCTTCGGGCTGGTCGGCAATCTGATGCGGCGGCGGCGCGCGGTCACGGTCTGCGCCTGACGGTTGGGGGCGGATCGGCACCCGCCGACCGCCCCTTACAGCTGGCTGACGATCGCCAATAGCCGTGCGCGCGCCGTTAGCAGCGCCGCCGCACGCCCGATCAGGACATCGCGTTCGAGGAACCAGCCGGTCGTGCGAAATCCCGCCGCGATGTCGCTGGCAGGCGCCATGCCGCCGGTGACGAGAAAGGCGGGCAGCGCCAACAGCTTCGCGGCATATGGCGTCCCCGCCGCGCGCCCGACCGCGTGCGACGATTTCGGCGAGACGAAGATGAGGTCGGCATCCGCCGCCGCCACTCCAGTCGCCGCGCACGTCGTCAGATCGAGCCCAAAGCCGAGTTCGGCGAGCAGAAGTAGCTCGAAGCGGACGATACCTGCCTGCCACACGCTGTCACCGATCTGTTGGTCGTCACTCCCACCTGCGCCGCTGCCCGTCCGCGCCATCGCGTCGAGGACGCCGTCGAGGGCGGCGAACAGGCGCGGGGTGGCGACGCCGTCGTCGAGGACGGTGGCCACCAGCGCCGTCATATAGTCGAGTGCCGCCGCGGTCGCGCGCGCGGTGGCGAGGGCGGTGCGCGCGCGGGTCAACTCGACGGTCGCCGTCGGCAGCGCTCCCGACGAGCGCGCCTTGAGCCTAACAGCGACGCCGTTACCCGCCTGGAGCACCGGTCGCTGCGCCCGCGACCGCCCGCCGGGGACATAGGCGGCGACAAGCCCGTCATTCTCGCTGAGGCAGCGGACTACGGCCCCGTGTTCGCCGTGCGGCAGAACGGCGACGATGATCGCGGCGAAATCCATCGCTGACAGATAGGCGTGTGCGGGGCGGGCGGCGAGGGGCAGAGGGGCAGTCAGGTTACCTTTGCCTGGTATCGTGGCAGCTCCGAATTTTCGCGGTTCGGACCGGAATTGGCGAGGACCGAAACCCCGCGCGCCCGTCATGCTGGCGCACGCAAGTACCCACGTTCGTGCGAGGCACCCGGCCTCCGATCTTGCAGCAAGGTGGATGATCGTACCGGCGCATGGCTGCTTTTGGGTGGGAAGAAGACGGTCCGCTTTTCCGCAAAGAGCAGCGGTTAGCTGACTGTGGGCGGGTAAAATACGAACGCCTTGCCGCGCGATGACGGATCCCAACCTGCGTCTATCGCCTGACGTATCGAGGCTTCTACTAACTTGGATGTCAGGTTAGGGCGCTGCGGGACAGAAAGCGGTCGATCATCGGTGCCGGTAGGATACGGATACTCGATTATGAGTTCGCGCCGACTTTCATCAGCCACCTGCACCGAGACACACATGCCTTTATATCCGTCGCCGCTATTGCTCCACTGTGGCTCGCTAATCAGTTCCCATAGCAGCGGGATATCGTCGATGGACACTTCGCCATCGATAGTACGTTTTCTGCGCTTCTTTTGACCGCCTGCCATCAAGCGACGGTGGCGCCTCTCGATTAATGCGTCAACGTCTGCTTGGGGGGGCAATAACGGACCTTTCGCCCTCAATCCGCACAGACGCACACCCGTCGTGCGGCTCGCCGCGTGAATGCGCAGAAATCTCTGTCCTACACGCGGCGATGTGAGGTATCTTTCACGCTCTCGACCACCGGGTCGGGGCGAATGTCCGAATGGTGGTTCGCCGAGCGTTTCTCATCGTTAGCCCGCTGTGCCGTACCGGCCACCGCTTTTGTCCGAATTAACCGGAGAGGGATTAGGTTTTTCGTCGCGGGCGTGAACTTCGTATGAACTTCGCCCGTATCGTTCCCTGCGACCGCGCTTCGCTGGCGCATCATCGGGCCAAAAGTATCAACTTATGTGACCTTCCGGCCTTGGCCGAATCGGTCGCGATGGCCTAGCCTTGCGCCATGCCTCATGCTCCGTTCGTCCACCTCCGCGTCCAGTCGGCGTATTCGATGCTCGAAGGGGCGATGATGCCGGCAACGATCGCGGCGGCGTGCCGCGCGGCGAAGCTGCCGGCGGTCGCGCTTGCGGATCGCAACAACCTGTTCGGCGCGATGGAGTTTTCGGAGAGCTGCCGCGAGGCCGGCGTCCAGCCGATCATCGGTGCGCTCGTCGCGGTCGAGCGTCCCGCTCCCGGCAACGCCACTCGTTCGGCGTCGACGCGGATGGTCGCCGACTGGCTCGTGTTGCTGGTGCAGGACAAGACCGGCTACGACAATCTGATCGGCCTCGTCAGCGACGCGCATCTCGGCGCCGACACCGCCGACGCGCCGCATCTGACGCTTGCCGGGATGGCGGGGCGGACCGATGGGCTGATCGCGTTGACGGCGGGGGCGGAGGGGGCGCTCGCCCGACTGCTCGCGGAGGGGCAGGACGCAAGCGCCTATGCCGACGCGCTCGTCGATTTGTTCCCCGAGCGGCTGTACGTCGAGATCAGCCGCAGCGGCGACCCGGTCGAAACCGCAAGCGAGGCGGGATTGCTCGATCTCGCCTATGCCCGGGACCTGCCGCTGGTCGCGACCAACCCGGTCCGTTTCGCCGACGCGAGCGTGCACCCGGCGCACGATGTCCTGCTGTGCATCGCTGACGGGGCCTATGTCGAAACCGCCGAGCGCCGCCGGTCGAACCCCGAACATTGGCTGAAATCGGCAGCGATGATGGTCGCGCGCTTTGCCGACCTGCCCGAAGCCACCGCGAACACGCTGATCGTCGCCCAACGCTGCGCCTATAAGGCTCCGTCGCGCGAGCCGATCCTGCCGAGCCTCGCAGGCGATCCGGCGGCCGAGGCGGCGCAGCTTGGTGAACTGGCGGCGGCGGGCCTCGATGCGCGGCTCGTGGCGCTGGACATCGCGGGGGAGGCAGCGACGGTCTACCGCGACCGCCTCGCCTACGAAATCGGTGTCATCGTTGCGATGGGCTTCCCCGGCTACTTCCTCATCGTCGCCGACTTCATCATGTGGGCGAAGGCGCAGGGGATCCCGGTCGGGCCGGGGCGCGGATCGGGGGCGGGCTCGGTTGTCGCGTGGGCGCTGACGATCACCGACCTCGACCCCCTGCAACACGGGTTGATCTTCGAGCGCTTCCTCAACCCCGAGCGCGTGTCGATGCCCGACTTCGACATCGACTTCTGCGAAACCCGCCGCGGCGAAGTCATCCGCTACGTCCAGCAACGCTATGGCCGCGGGCAGGTCGCGCAGATCATCACCTTCGGGAAATTGAAGGCGCGCGCGGTGCTCAAAGACGTCGGGCGCGTCCTCCAGATGCCCTATGGTCAGGTTGATCGCATCGCCAAAATGGTGCCGAACCATCCGACCGATCCGTGGACGCTGGCGCGCGCGATCAACGGGGTCAGCGAGATCGTCGCCGAGCGCGACCGCGACCTCAAGGTCGCGCATCTGCTCGAGATCGCCCAGCGGCTCGAGGGCCTGCCGCGCCATTCGTCGACCCACGCCGCCGGGGTCGTCATCGGCGACCGTCCCTTGAGCCAGCTCGTGCCGATGTACCGCGACCCGCGCTCGGACATGCCGGTGACGCAGTTCGACATGAAGTGGGTCGAGAAGGCCGGACTGGTCAAGTTCGACTTCCTCGGGCTGAAGACGTTGTCGGTGCTCGAACGCGCAAAGGAACTGCTTGCGCTGAAGGGGGTCGTTCTCGACCTCGCCGCTCTTCCGCTCGACGACGCCGCGACCTACCGGCTGATCGCGCGCGGTGACACCGTCGGGGTGTTCCAGTTCGAAAGCGAAGGGATGCGCCGCGCGCTGACGCAGGTGCGACCCGACTGCTTCGCCGACATCATCGCCCTCGGCGCACTTTACCGCCCCGGTCCGATGGAGAACATCCCAAGCTTCGGACGCCGCAAGAACGGCGAGGAGACGCCCGACTATCTCCACCCGACCCTCGAAGGCGTGCTCAAGGAAACGTACGGGGTCATCATCTATCAGGAACAGGTGATGCAGATCGCCCAGATCCTCGCAGGCTACAGCCTCGGCGAAGCCGACCTGCTCCGCCGCGCGATGGGCAAAAAGATCAAGGCCGAGATGGAGGCACAAAAGGCGCGCTTCGCCACCGGCGCGGCGGCCAAAGGGGTCGATAAGAAGCAGGCGGCGGGCATCTTCGACCTCGTCGCCAAGTTTGCCGGCTACGGCTTCAACAAGAGCCACGCCGCCGCTTATGCACTCCTTAGCTATCACACCGCGTGGCTCAAGACGCATTACGCGCCCGAGTTCTTCGCCGCATCGATGGCGTTCGACATCGGCAACACCGACCGGCTTGCCATTTTCGTTGACGACATGCGGCGGATGGGAGTGCCCGCGCTTGCACCGTGCATCAACGCGAGCGACGCCGACTTCAGTGTTGCCGTCAACACCGCTGGGAGCGAGGCCGTCCGGTATGGCCTCGCGGCGCTCAAAAGCGTCGGCGAAAAGGCGATGGCGGGGATTGTCGACGAACGCACCGCCAACGGGCGCTTCACCAGCCTTGGTGACTTCGCGCGGCGGATCGACCCGAAGCTGCTCAACCGGCGCCAGCTCGAAGCGTTGATCGGCAGCGGCGCATTCGACGGCATCGATGCCAATCGCGGCGGCGTCTATTTGTTGGCCGAGGCGCTCCTCAGCACGGCGCAAAGCGCGGCGGCGGCACGTGACAGTGCTCAGGTCGCGATGTTTGGCGGCAACGACGATCGCGGGCCGGCGATGCTCGTGCCCGCAGGGCAGGCGTGGAACTTAACCGCGACGATGGCGCACGAGAAAGAAGCGTTCGGCTTCTATTTCTCGGGGCACCCGGTCGAAAGTTTTGCTCATGTCCTTACCGCGCATGGCGCGAAGACCTTTGCCGAGGTCGCTGCTGGCGACCCCCCGGTGGGTGGTGGGCGCATGCCGGCGACGCTCGCTGGGTTGATCGAGGACACCAAATGGCGGACCCCGCAGAACGGCAAGTCCGATAAATACCTGCTCCTGACAATGTCTGACACCAGTGGCCAATATGCGGCGAGTTGCTTCGACGAGAGCGCGCAAACGGCAGTTCTCGCAGCGGCGGTGGCGGGTGAAGTCGTTCTGATTCAGGGCGAACTGCTGTGGCGGCCGGGCGAGGAGACGCCGCGCGTGACGGTGCGAGGGGTCAAACCACTCGCGGCGTTGGCGGGGCGATTGCGCTGCCGCCTGACGGTCGACCTTGCCGGGACCAGCGGGCTCGACGGACTTGTCGCTCAGGTCGGCGGGCGGCGCGGTGGGCGTGGTGAGATCGTCGTGTCGATCGGTATCGGCAGCGGTCGGGCGCGGCTCCTGCTTGGCGATGACTTCGTTGTCGACGCCGAAGTCGCGGCGAACGTCGGTCGACTTCGCGGCGTCGCGGGCGCAAGCATCGCGTCGCTGCAGTGAGGGCAAGCCATGTCGGCAGGGGCGAAAAAAGGCCTGTCCTACAGACCCCGCTAAAGACTATGCTGGACCAAACTTCGGTGCGCCCGCGCCGCCAGCGGAAGGCGAATTACCGAACACAAGCGACGATGTAACCCTCGATTAGCTTTGGTCTAGGAAATCGCGCCGGACACCTAACGGCAGGTCGTCGCCGCCGTCCGATCGAGGTCGAGACAGCGCCCGTCGACGATCGGCGTTTTGACCCCCGCAAGCGCGGCGAGGGTCGGGGCGATGTCGACAGTTTCGACTGCGATCGGCTGCTCGAAGCCGTCGGCTCCCGGCCACCAGAACACGATCGGGACGCGCCGGTCGTAATTCCACAGGCTGCCATGACCGCCGATCGTGTCACCGAGCGCTTGAGGATCGCCGATCGTCGTATACGGCTTCAGCACCGCCATGATGTCACCCGACCGCTCCCTGTCGGTCGATTCGGCGATGCGCTGGAGCGGGGTCATCTCGTCCGCCGGAAGGCCCTTCGGCGGCATCGCCGCGAGCGCTTCAGCCTGTGTGTAGACGGCGAAGACCATGTCCTTCCAGCGCGGGCCACGAAGCTCGGTGACGGTCGCGTCGGTGATCCGCTTGATCTCGGCGGGGCTGTCGTCACCGAAGGGAACGACGTAAATCTCATAAGGGTCGCCGGTCAGCGGGTTATAGTCGAGCTTGAGCGTCTTTGCGACTGCCTCGCCGACCGATTGAACGAGTTTGTCGCCGCTGACCCGCAGCGCCGGGACGCCCTGTTCGGCGGCGCGCTCGGCGGCATCGACTGAGCCGTGATCGGCGGTCAGGACGACGACGACGGGGAACTTGAGCGCCTCGAGCTTGGCAAGGAACGCGCCGAGGGCGAAGTCGAGATGGGCGAGGTTGTCGCACTGCTCGGGGCTCTCCGCGCCGTAGCGATGACCGACATAGTCGACCGCCGACAGGCTGATCGCGAGGACATCGGGGGCTGCGCCGCGCCCCAGTTTCTGCGTGTCGATCAACTGGCTTGCGAGGTCGAGCGCGATTTGATCGTACATCGGCGTCGCACGGAACCATTTGCGGAAATCGGCGTCGGCGGCGAACGCCGTCCCTGTCGGCGGCGGCGTCCATCCCGACGGCGGAATCTGATGATCGACCGTCAGCCCGCCATATTTATGCTCGCCCTTGCCGGCATCGCACCGCTTGTCGAGCTGGGCCCATACCGGCGGCTTCTTCAACCAAGTGGCGAACAGCGCCTTGTTATACGCCGCGACCGGCGCGAGACGCGCCTCTGGGGTCATTCCGGCGGGGACATAGGTGGTGAAGCCGCCGACGCTGTCATCCCACCAGAACGTTCCATCTGCCCCGTGCCCGGCCATTGTGATCGCGCCGCGGTCCTTGCCCGAAACGGCAAAGGTACGGCTGGCGGGGTTGGCCGCCTTGAGCCATTCGCCGAGCGTCGGCACCTTCAGAAACGCCGGGCCGCGCGGGGCATCTGGACGCCCAGGAACGGGGGAGGCGGGGTCGAACATGCAATAGACCGCCGCCGAAGCAGCGCGGTCGTACCAGCCGTTGGCAACGATGCCGGTCGCCGCCGGATGGCGTCCGGTCAGGATCGTCGAGTGGCCGGGGCATGTTTCGGTCGCGGCATGGCTCTGATAGCCATTGGCAAAGACAACGCCGGCCTGGAGCTTTTTCAGCCCGGCGGTAAAGCGCCCACGATATTGGTCGAATAACCCGGCGGAAAACTGGTCGACCGAAATCGCCACGATCAGACGTGGGGCGGACGGTGCGGTCGCCGCCGCCAATGGTGCGGCGATCGCCCCAAGCGCCACCAGCCCCGTTATCGAATGCCGGATCATCGCTTTCCCTACCCTTTTTCGCTTACCGCCAATTGATGCCACGGCGACATTTCAGTTATGCGACACCGCAAGTCGCGACAAGCCGAACATCCTCTACCGCCGCGATTCTGCGGTCGTTATGGAATGGATAAATTAAGTCACCTACGACTGGAAACGGGACGACGGGATGCCAGCCTCGGCAATGCCAACGGCGGCCCGAAGGGGACTGCGTTCAACCTCGACAGCGCCATTCGCGAACCTGGGGCATGGTTACCCACTGTACGGACGCTCAGCCTAAAAGTCGGCAGCGGCGGCGATGGCGGGTCTTGCCTTCGCGCTCGCTTGCCGCTAACGGCGCACTCCACGTCAACCACTCACGCAGGGGCAACCCTTCCGGTGCCCGAGCTTGCTCGGTTCACACCCCCTGCGGCGGATCAACCGGATAGAGGAGAGATACTTATGGCGACCCCCGTCGTCTCGATGGCGCAATTGCTTGAGGCAGGCGCCCACTTCGGCCACCAGACCCACCGCTGGAATCCGAA
>JBBRQR010000036.1:0-14448 GCA_038226115.1 Sphingomonadales bacterium
CGCCCGATTGTCCCCGTCGCACCCAGAACGAGGACGCGGCGTGCCGATGGGGAGTAAAGCGCGGAAGGGGGTGTCACCCGCAAACTGTACCCGCTCAACGCCGCGTTGCCACCGCTTATAAGCTTCCCGCGCGCGACCGGAATGTATACTATCGCAGTAACGAACGTGGGGGACTGGCGATGCGGACGGCGATGGTCGGGTTGATGCTGCTTGCAACGCCGCTCGCGGCACAGCGCGTGACCCCCGTCAAACCCGTCGCCAAGGGACCGACGATCGCGCCGACGCCGGTGACCGAGGATTATTTCGGGACCAAGGTTACCGATCGCTTTCGCGGGCTCGAGGCCCACGACGCGCCGACGCTCGATTGGATGCGCGCGCAAGGCGGGGTGACGCGGACCATCCTCGGCACGACGCGCGACGCCGAGGAAGCCGACATTGCCGCGTGCATTTTCTGGCGCGCCGATGTCCGCGCATGGCAGCCGACAAAGTAAAGCGGGGCATCGTCGTGCCGTTGCAAGATAGGGGTGGCGTGAGCCCCGACGGCAACGGAAGGAGGGGGTGATGCGCGTGCGAGCGACGATAGTGGCTGTTGCACTCGGCGCGGCGGCGTTCGCTCCGGCGGCGGCCGAACTTGGCGGCGGACGGCGCGGACTCGAGGCCGACCGCACTCATCTAACGGCAACAATCGCGTCGACGACGGTGGCGACGCATCAGTTGCACACGCTGACGCTTGCGAATGGCGATGTCGTCCGCGAATTTGCGACCGCCGACGGCACCGTGTTCGCCGTCGCGTGGGACGGGCCGGCGCACCCCGACCTTCGCCAGCTCCTCGGCCCAGCGTTCGATACGCTACAGGCCGAGGCCACGACCGCGCGCCGCCGTCCCCGCGAGGCGATGACCATGACGAACGACACTCTCGTCGTTCGCAGCGCCGGGCATCCGGGGGCGTTTCACGGCTATGCCTATCTCCCTCATCTCGTTCCGCCGGGGTTCGCCGCCGATGCGCTGGAATAGTCGCGGGCCGATCATTGCGCTGCTGGTCGTGCTGGCGGGATGCGGCGGCGGCGGCGGTAGCAGCAGCTCGTCAACGCCCGGCACTGTCACACCGCCAACGACGATCGTCCCGCCGCTGACCAACTTTGCCGCACTGATCGTCGATTCCGGACCTGCTGCCATTGCTGGCGGACCGCGCGCCTATATCGGCGACGACATTCCCTATGTCACGCTGACGATCTGCGTCCCCGACACGGCCACATGTCAGACAATCGATCACGTCGTCGTCGACACCGGATCGGTCGGCCTGCGGATTCTGGCGACCGTGCTCAACCCCGGCATAATCGCCGCCCTACCGCAGCAAAAGGACGCGGCGGCCAATCCGGTCGGTGAGTGTCTCGCCTTCGTCGACGGCTATGCCTTTGGCTCGGTTCGCCACGTCGACCTCAAAATCGGTGGCGAGGCGGTCGGCAATATGCCGATCCAGGTCGTCGGCGACGGCGACCGCTTCGCCGCCGTCCCGGCACCGTGCTCGGCGGGCGGCGGCAACAGCCTGACTGCGGTCAAGGATATCGGCGGCAACGGAATTTTGGGCATCGGCGTCACAACCAACGACTGCGGCCCGCGGTGCACCGTTAGCGGCGGCACTTCGGCGACTGCCTATTACGATTGCCCGCCGAGCGGGTGCGCCGCCATCATCGCGCGCGCGGCGACGACGACCGCGCCGTTTCAGCAGCTGCCCAACCCGGTCGCGGCGATGGCGGTCAACAATAATGGCTCGATTATCAGCTTGCCGGCGGTTCCCGATTCCGGCGCGCGGACGCTGGCGGGGACGCTGTATTTCGGCATCGGCACCCAGACCAACAATGCCCTCGGCAGCGCGACCGTGGTCGCAACATCGACGTCGGCCAACGGCAGCGCGGGCCTGTTCACCGTCGTCTACAAGGCAGCGAGTCTGACCAACAGCTTCATCGACAGCGGCAGCAACTCGCATTTCTTCACCGACGCTGCGATCCCGGGGTGCACCGACACCAACTTGAAAGGCTATTACTGCCCGCCGACGCCGCTCTCGCTCGCCCTTGTCGTTCAGGGGCGTAACGGGGCCAACGTCTCGGTCGCGCTGCCCCTGTTCGACGCCAAGCCGCTGCTGCTTGGGCCCAATGCCGCCGTGCCGGGCATCGGGGCCGATCCCAGTGCGACGGCCAGCCTGAAGCCTGTCCCACGCAGCTTCGATCTGGGGCTGCCGTTCTTTTTCGGGCGCAATGTCTATGTCGGCATCGAGGGCCGCACCGCCGGAACCGCGACAGGGCCGTTCTTCGCGTTTTAGCTGTCGCCGGTCACCCTAGTTCGAGCTGCCGCTGCTGGTGCGACAGCCGCCATTCGCCAAGATCGGCGATCATCGCGCGCGCCGCCGCCTCACCGCCATCGGCGGTGCGCGCGAGCGTCGCGGGCTCAGTCGATAATGCGGCGGCGATCGCCATCAGGTGATCGGCGGTGACTTCCGACCGCGCCGCTGTGCCGGCAAAATCACCCTGAACGCGGATGCCGAAGAATGCCGTGCCGATCGCCGGCAGCCCCGCCGATAGCGCGACGAAGGCGAGGGCATTGGCCACCGTCCACTCATGATCGACGAAGAAGGCGACGATGAACGCGACGCAGCTGAGGCACGAAGCCACAAACAGCACCGTTCCCGCTCGGTGGAGGCGATGGTCGAGCCGGTGAACAGCGGCGGCGGCGCGGCGGTGGTAATCGACTTGGGGGCCAAGTTCCCCGCCGACGATCGCTTCGGTCAGGGCGGCGACATCACCCGACAGCGCCCCGCCCGCAGCATCGCCGCTCGGCAGCCCGATGCTCCGCCAGATGCCCGCTGCATACCAATCGACCCAGCTCAGCGCACGGCGGGTGACCGATTGCCGATCGGGCTGGGCAATGCCGATTTCAACGAGCCGCCCCATCGGGCGCAGGCGCTCGGCCAACTGCCGGTAATCGAGCCAGCGCCGGTGCCAGTTACGCGCGACGGCGACCTGGGTATTGAGAATGAATGCGCCAATGACGGCAAGCTCGGTGAGGGCGAGCCACAGCTTGACCCCCGGCATCAACAGCCCCGACAGGCCGAGCAGGACAGCCGCTGCCCCCGCGACGAAGTTGAACACATGACCGCTGCGGTAGCATTGCGCGAAATGAGCGGCGAGGCCGTCGCTCCATGCATAGGCCGCGCGCCACGTCGCCAGCGCCGCCGTGTCGCCAGCCACGACATCGTGCATATACGGTCGGGCGACCAGCGCGGCCAGTCGCGGGCGCCGCACCCCCGTCAGCGCGAGAAGGAGCGGGAACTCGATTCGCGGCGTGAACCGCCGTTCGCGCTCCCCGACGAACATCGCGAGGTGCTCGCGTTCGACCGGATCGCGCGGCGGCGCAAGCAACTGGGTGACAAGCAGATCGACACCGAACGCGTCGAGCAGGCGCGACGCCGTCTGGTCGATGCGCGTCTGCAGCAGGTCCGGCTCGTGCGCGCTCCACACCAACAGTGTCGGGCGGGCCGCATCGACGGCGACGTGGATGACCGGCAACCCCCGGCGCAGCGCGTCCTCGACGACCTCCGCCGTGCCGCCGACACCGCGCGCCGGCAGTCCGTCCCACACCGCGATCAACACGTCGCAATGCGCGACCGTCGCGCGCCCGGCGAGGGCATAGGCCGACGGCACATCGCCCCGGTGGCATGGTAGCTCGAGAACGCGGTCGGCGCGGGCAATCAGTTCGTCGAATGCCGCCGCTGCGTCTCGATCGGCTTCGGCGGCAAAATCGGTGCGGTAATCGGCGCGGCGAAACGGCAGGACGGCATGGAGATCATAACCGAGATCGAGCGCGGCGCGGGCTGCGACCTGATCGGCCCCCGCTGCCAACGGGCTGAGCAAGCGGACCACCGGCGGCGCGGCGGCAAAAATATCGGCCTCGACCGTGTGGAGGCGCAGCGTTGCCTGGCGAAGCGCATCGAGCACCGTGTGCAGGCGAAGGTACAGCGCGGCTAAGTCGGTCGGCCCCAGATCGCGGTGGCCGGTGACGCCGACGGCAAGGATGAGCGGCACGGCGGGAACGCCCCCGCCCGGTGCCTGCGCCGCTGTGCCTGTTGCCATTGCTCCCCCGCCGCCCGCTTACCGAAGCGCCGTTTCGACCTCGGCCCACAGGCGGTTGAACGCGCGGGCGGCGGGCGCCCCCGGCGTTGTCGCCGCGACTGGGGCCTGATGGACCGCCATCGCTTCAACCGCGACGGCATAGGGAATTGCGACCCGGTCGGGCACCGCGTCGACGGTCGCCTTGTGGAGCGCGCGGCGGCGGTCGACCATCGTCCACACCGGCAGCAGCAGCGGCCCTTTCTTGTGGTGTTTGGCCAGATGGGCCGCCAGCTGCTCGAACGCGCGAACGCTAAGCGGCGATGGCAGCAGCGGCACGACGATAACGTCGACGGCGCGAAATACCTCCTCGGCAAGCGCGGTCAACCCCGGCGGGCAATCGAGGATGACGCGGTCATAGTCGGTGGCGAAGCCCTTGAGCATCTTCTTTAGCCGCCGAGCACCGTCTTCGGCGAGCATCCGCTCGAGGTGGCGCAGCGACTTGTCGGCGGGAAGCACATCGAGCCGGGGATAGGCGCTCGGGCGGATCATCGCGTCGAGTTCGGCATCGGCGGCGAACAACTTGCGCTGCGTATGTCCCGCCGTCGCGGCGAGGCGCAGCGTGAACGTCGCCGCCCCCTGCCCGTCGAGATCCCACAGCAGGGTCCGGCGGGCCGATTGTGTTGCCGAGGCGTAAGCGAGGTTGACGGCGGTCGCAGTCTTGCCGACGCCGCCCTTGATCGCGAAAACCGCGACGGTTTTCACAGCGCGCGGGCGGCTGACAGCGCGTTGGCGAGATCAGCGCGGATCATCGCGATGCGCGCGAGCGGAAGCGTCTCGTCGGCGACAATAACGGAAGACGCGGCAACCTTGGCGGCGGCCGGCGGCGGCGAGTCGAGCAGCTTCTGCACGCCCTTGATCGTATAGCCTTCAACGTGGAGCAGCCGGGCGATGCGTTCGATCGCGGCAACATCCTCCGGGCGGTAATAACGCCGCCCGCCGCCGCGCTTCAACGGCGCGATGACGGGGAACTTCGTCTCCCAGAAACGCAGGACGTGGTGCGGAACGCCGATCAGCGTCGCGACGTCGCTAATCGTGCGATAGGCGGGCGCCGATGCGCTCATTCGCCGTCGGCGTCGTCGGGTCCGGGATCGACGCCGCCGTTGATCCGCGCACGCAAGATCTGGCTGGGGCGGAAGGTCATCACGGTGCGCGGCGCGATCGGCACTTCCTGGCCGGTCTTCGGATTGCGCCCGACGCGCAGGCCCTTGTGGCGCAGGACGAAGCTGCCGAACGACGACACCTTGACGTTGGTCCCGGCCACCAGCGTCGCGCTGATCTGGTCGAGAACCTGTTCGACGAGGTCGGACGATTCGCTGCGGGCGAGGCCGAGTTCGGTATGGACCGCCTCGCACAGATCGGCGCGGGTAATGCTGCCGCTGGTCTTCGCCGCGCGCGCCGCGCCGCGAACCCGCCGAGTGGTCGTCGTTCCCGTGTCAGTCTCGATCATTGACGCCCCCTGCCATGTCTGCCGCCGTTTACCAGCGTACCACAGCCGCTCCCCACGTGAAGCCGCCGCCCATTGCTTCCAGCACAAGTAAATCACCGCGCACGATCCGTCCATCACGGACTGCGAGGTCGAGTGCGAGCGGCACCGACGCCGCGCTGGTGTTGGCGTGGCGATCGACCGCGACGACAACCCGCGTCGGATCGAGGCCGAGTTTCTTCGCGGTACCTTCGAGAATTCGCAGATTCGCCTGGTGCGGCACCACCCACGCGACGTCGCCCACGCTCAGCCCGGCGGCGGCGAGCGTCTCGGTCATCACGGCAGCAAGGTTGACGACGGCGTGCCGGAACACCTCGCGCCCCTTCATCCGCAGCTTGCCGACGGTTCCGGTCGACCCCGGCCCGCCGTCGACGAACAACAGGTCGTTGTAGCGCCCGTCGCTGTGCAGCCGCGTCGCGAGTATGCCGCGATCGGCGCAGGTGCCAGCCGCATCCTCGGCGCGCAGGACGACCGCCCCCGCGCCGTCGCCGAACAGGACGCACGTCCCGCGGTCGCTCCAGTCGAGCAGGCGCGAGAAGGTCTCCGCGCCAATCACCAAGGCCGTCTGCGCCGCGCCGCTGACGAGCATCGCATCGGCGACCGACAGCGCATAGAGGAACCCCGAACAGACCGCCGCAACATCGAACGCGGCCCCGTGGGTCATGCCGAGCTTGTGCTGAACGACCGTCGCGCATGCCGGGAAAGTTTGATCGGGGGTGGCGGTGGCGACGATGATAAGGTCGATCTCGTCCGGCGTCATCCCGGCCGCGTCGAGCGCGCGGCGGGCGGCGGCGACAGCAAGGTCGGAGGTCAGTTCGCCGTCGGCGGCAATGTGGCGCTGGCGGATGCCGGTGCGTTCGATGATCCAGTCGTCGGTGGTGTCGACGCTCGCGGCCAGCTCGGCGTTGGTCAGGATGCGCGCGGGCAGATAGCTGCCGGTGCCGACAAAGACCGAACGCCGGGTCACGCTGCCCTCACGCTGCCGACGCGGCGGTATCGGTCACCGCGACGACGGGGCGGTGTTCACGGAAATTATCGAGATCGACCGCGATCCGCCGCATGATGTCGCCGGCGACGAGGTCGTGCGCGACGCCGATCGCGTGCGCCATGCCGCGCACGTTCGCCCCGCCATGGCTTTTCACCACCAGCCCGTTGAGGCCGAGGAAGACGGCGCCGTTATGGGCATTGGGGTCGAGATGCCGCGCGAGCGTCCGCAGCGCCCCGCGCGACAGCAGGTAGCCGAGGCTCGACAGCCACGACGAGCGGAACGACTGTGCGAGCAGCCCGGTGACGAGCTTGCCAGTGCCCTCGGCGGTCTTGAGCGCCACGTTACCGGTGAAGCCGTCGGTAACGATGACATCGACATCGCCCTTGCCGATCTTGTCGCCCTCGACAAAGCCGATGAAGTCCATCGGCAGGTCGGCGGCGCGGAGCAGCGCGGCGGCCATCTTGAGCTCCTCGGTGCCTTTG
Organism: Sphingomonadales bacterium; assembly: GCA_038226115.1. Lineage (GTDB taxonomy): Bacteria > Pseudomonadota > Alphaproteobacteria > Sphingomonadales > Sphingomonadaceae > Polymorphobacter_B. The sequence continues at coordinate 7,120 of JBBRQR010000036.1, forward strand.
AGTTCCTCCTCGCCGATGTTCAGCAGCGCGACGCGGGGCCGTGCGACGCCGAGCACGGTGCGGGCAAATGCCGCCCCCATTACCGCGAACTGGACGAGGTTTTCGGTGTCGCATTCGACGTTGGCGCCGAGATCGAGGACGACCGAGTCGTTTTTCAGCGTCGGCAGCAGCGCGGCGAGCGCGGGGCGGTCGATACCGGGCATCGTCCGCAGCGTCAGTTTTGCCATTGCCATCAACGCGCCGGTGTTGCCCGCACTGACCATCGCCTGCGCTTCGCCCGCCTTGATCGCGGCGACGCCCATGCCCATCGACGTCGTCCGCGCGCGGCGGATTGCCGCCGACGGCTTGTCGGTGCCAAGAATAACGTCGGGACTGTGGACGACGACGGCGTTGGCGGCAACGCGCGGGGCCCGGGCCAGCTCAAGGCGGATCGCCACCTCGTCACCGTACAGTCGAAAGCCGAGGCGCGGATAGCGTTCCTGCGCGATTTCGGCGGCGGCGATGACCACCGCCGGCCCGCCGTCCCCGCCCATGACGTCGAGCGCGATAACCGGCCGGTCGGTCATGGTCGCGGGTTAGGGCTGCATCTCGACGACGGCGCGGTCCTTATAGAAGCCGCACGACGGGCACAGGTTATGCGGCAGCTTCAGTTCGCCGCAATTCGGGCATTCCTGGCTGGCGACGACTTCGAGCGCATGGTGGCTGCGGCGCATATTGCGGCGCGACGGCGAAGTCTTGCGTTTAGGAACGGCCATCGGAGATCTTCTTGTGCAAATCGCGGCGTGACGGGGCCGCGCGCGCGGTCACCGAAGCCGGAGGTTTCAGTCGAGGCGCGGACCATAAGGATTTGCGTTCACGATGCAACGAAAATCCGGGGGCGCGAAATTCGCCGCGCCAAGCATGAAAAAACGGCCACCCCTTGCGGAGCGGCCGTCCTTTAATCGAGTGCCCGTGTTCAGGCGTCGCCGCGGAGGGTGTCCTTGACGCCACCGACGGCATTCTGAATCTTACCGGCGGCCTTTTCGGCTACACCCTCGGCTTCGAGCTTGGAGTCGCCAATGACCTTGCCGGTCGTTTCCTTGATGCTGCCGGCCACGTTCTTGAGCGCGCCGTCGATCCGATCCTTGTCCATGACCATCTCCATTTGGTGTTGTGGCGAGACAACGGTAAGGGTCGAAAATGGTTGCACGGGTTTTTGCCGATGCGCCGGGGGGTAGCGATTATGATGGTGACACTGGTGACGGCGGGCTGCTGCGGGCTGCTGTTTTTCGTGCTGAGCTTCCGCGTTGTCCAGTTGCGCATGGCTCACAAAGTCAACCTTGGCGACGGTGGCCACGACCCATTGCTGTCACGGATCCGCGCGCACGCCAATTTCGCCGAATATGTGCCGTACATCCTGATCCTGATGGCGCTGATCGAGATGCGCACGGGAACCACCGAACTGCTGGCTTCGACCGGCATCGTCCTGCTCGCGGTTCGGGTTCTCCACGCATTCGGCATGGCCCGCCCCGCCCCGAACCCGTGGCGCGTCACCGGCGCTGCCGGTACCTGGATCATCCTGATCGGCCTGTCGGTCTGGGCGATCATCCTCGCGTACACCCACCACGCCTACGCGCTGCCGCACGCGGTCTAGGCCCCCGCGAGCACCGCGTCGGCGACATAGGGGTTCGTCCGGCGCTCGGCGGCGAAGGTCGACATCGCGCCGTGGCCGGGAATGAACGCCGTCGCCCCGCCGAGCGGCCATAGCCGGGTCGTAATCGCGGCGATCAGGTCGGCGTGATTGCCGCGCGGAAAGTCGGTCCGCCCGATCGACCCCTGAAAGATCACATCGCCGACGATCGCAAGATCGCTCGGTGCGTGATGAAAGACCACGTGCCCCGGCGTGTGGCCCGGGCAGTGATAGACGTCGAGCGTCAGGTCGCCGACCGTCACCGTGTCGCCTTGATCCAACCAGCGATCGGGGGTGAACGGCGCGGCGAGCGGGACGCCGTATTGCGGCCCGGACACGCTATGCAGGTCGATCCAGAACTTGTCGTCGGGGTGCGGCCCCTCGATCGGGACGCCGAGCCGCTCGCGGAGCACCCCGGTCTCGCCGCAGTGATCGATGTGGCCGTGGGTAACGAGCAGCTTCTCGATCGTCACCCCGCGCTGCTCGGCAACGCCCATCAACTTGTCGAGATCGCCGCCGGGATCGACGAACGCGCCGCGCATCGTCGCGGTACACCAGAACAAGGTGCAGTTTTGCTGCAACGGCGTGACGGGGATGATGACGGCGGCGAGCGGGGGAGTAGCCATGACCGCGAGATGCGAGCGCGCCCCGGCTTAGTCAACCGGCGAGCGCGATGACCGCCACCGGGTCGGTCGCCGCATAGATCCACGCATCGAGCGCGCCACCATCGACCGCGACCCGCACCCGCGTCCGGCGGTACATGCTCCCTTCAAAGGCGTCGAGCCGGTCCCAGTGCGCGGGGAGGTCGGGCGATTCGAACACCATGACCGCAACTTCCGGTCCATCGTCGGCCAGCACAACTGCCGGATAGCCCAGCGTCGCACCCCAGCCAGTCGGTACGAACACACCGGTCACCACGCCGTCCCGCCACGCGCCGCGCAACCCGGCGAGCTGGTGATGGTTCGACCGTCCGGGCGCGAGCGTCCCGTAAACGGCGAGGCGGTGATCGATGGTCATCGCCCCAGTTTAAGCCCCGTGGCCGCCACCGCAATGTCGCTGCGGCGGCGCGACGGTCGCGCCTGGCGTTGGCGTGGCGTATGACGGGCACGATGACCTTCGACCCCGTCCAGCCCTTCGTCCTCCTCGACGATGCGTCGTCAGGCGGCGCGGCGCGGTTGTTCACCGGACTACGCGCCACGATCGTCGCGGATGGGGCGGGTGAGGTTCGCGCGGCATTCGACAGGCTCGCGATAACCCCCGGCCACCGCGCCGGATTTGTCGCCTTCGAAGCGGGCCACGCGCTCGAACCAGCGCTCGCCGGACACGCGCCACCCGGCGGCGACGGCCTCCCGCTCGTCTGGTTCGGCGTGTTCAACGATGCCGAAACCGTCGATGTTGCGACGTTGCTGCCCGACGGTCCGGGTCGGGTCGGGCCGATCGTCCCGGCGATCGACGAGGCCATTTTCGCCGCGCGCGTGGCGGCAATCCTCGACCGCATTGCAGCGGGTGACATCTATCAGGCGAACCTGACCTTTGCCGCGACGGTCGCTGTCGCTGGCCATCCGCTCCATTTGTATCGCCGCCTGCGGGCAGCGGCACAGGCCCCGCATTCGGCGCTCGTCCACACTGGCAACGCGTGGCTGTTGAGCTTGTCGCCCGAGCTTTTCTTCACCCTCGCCGATGGCGTCGTCACGACCCGCCCGATGAAGGGCACCGCGCCGCGCGGTCTTACGCCTGCCGCCGACGATGCCGCCGCCGCCGCGCTCGCCGCCGACCCGAAAAACCGCGCCGAAAACCTGATGATCGTCGACCTGCTGCGCAACGACGTTTCGCGGATCGCCGTTCCGGGGTCGGTCGCGGTGCCTGCGCTGTTTGCGATCGAACGCTATCCGACGCTGCTCCAGATGACCTCTACCGTCACCGCGCGGACGACGGCGTCGGCGGCGGCCGTTCTGGCAACGCTGTTTCCGTGCGGCTCGGTCACGGGTGCTCCGAAGATCGCGGCGATGGCGGCGATCGCGGCGACCGAACAGCGCGCGCGCGGCACCTATACCGGCAGCATCGGCGCGATCGACGCCGATGGCCGCGCCGACTTCAACGTCGCCATCCGCACGCTGGTGATGACCGCACGCGGCGAGGCCCGCATCGGGCTGGGGGCGGGGATCGTCGCCGACAGCATCGCTGCCGACGAATGGCGCGAATGCCTTGCCAAGGGAGCCTTCCTCGCGCGCGGACCGGCCCCGGCGATCATCGAAACGATGCGCGTATCCGGCGGCGTCGCGACGCATTTGGATCGCCACCTCGCTCGTGCGGCGGCAACGGCGACAATGCTCGGCAGCCGGTTCGACGCCGCCTGCATCGCCGACGCCGTCCGCACCGCCGCCGCGACGGCGACCGATGTCCGCCTGCGACTGGTGATCGCGCCCAGCGGGCACCACGCGATCGAACTTGCGCCGTTGCCGCCGGTCGCAGGCGAAGTTGGCGTCGCGCTCGCCGCGTTGCCGGTCGCGTCGGGCGATTGGCGACTGCGGCACAAGACAAGCGACCGCGCCTTTTACGACGATGCGCGGCGCGCTGGCGGGGCGTTCGAAACGATCTTCGTCACGCCCGATGGCGAAGTGACCGAGGGCAGTTTCACCAATATCTTTGTGCCGCGCGACGGGGCCTTGTTGACCCCACCCGCCGCCGCCGGATTGCTACCGGGGGTCCTGCGGGCCGCTCTGATCGCCGACGGGCGGGCGATCGAGGCGCGGCTGACCCCTGCCGACCTTCAAGGTAACTTCTACATCGGCAACGCGCTCCGCGGCTTGATCGCCGCCCGCCTCGTCACGCCCTAGTCCGCCACCGAATTGGTCCGCATCCGCCGCGCACCGGCAATCAGGCCGAGGCCGCCGAACATGATTGCCGCCGTTGCCGGATCGGGTAGCGACGCGGCGAGGCCCGCGAAACTGGTCGCCAACCCCGCGCCATGGACGAGGATCGATGCGCCCGCCGGGGCGGCGCAGGCGATGCCGACGATCGGAACGATAAAGCGCATGGTTGCCCTCCATTGCCCGGGGCCGCCGTATGGCCGCCGGGACAAGATGACTAACGGCGGCGCGGCGGTGGGATTGCGCGGCGTAACGAATCGTAAGGCATGTTCCTCGGCGCGGGGCGAAACGACTTGAGCGCGGCCACGCGCCCGCCTAAGCCCAGCGGCGTTCAGGAGTCCGTTCATGTCGTTCTTTTCGTCCGCCCTCGCGCGGATTCAGCCGTCGCCGACCCTCGCCGTCACCGCACGCGCTGCTGCGTTGAAAGCGGCAGGGCGCGACGTCATCGGACTTGGTGCCGGCGAACCTGATTTCGACACCCCCGACTTCGTCAAGGCGGCGGCGGTCGAGGCGATCCGCACCGGCCAGACGAAATACACGAATGTCGACGGCACCCCGGCGCTCAAGGAGGCGATCCGCGCCAAGTTCAAGCGTGACAACGCCCTCGACTATGGCATCGACCAGATCACGGTCAATTCGGGCGGCAAACACACGATCTTCAATGCAATGATCGCGACGCTCGATCCCGGCGACGAGGTTGTCATTCCGGCGCCCTACTGGGTCAGCTATCCCGACATCGTCCTGCTGTGTGGCGCGACGCCGGTCATCGTCCCGTGCGGCAGTAACGCCGCGTACAAGATGACGCCGGAGGCCTTGGATGCCGCGATTACCCCGGCGACGAAGTGGCTGATCTTCAACTCGCCGTCGAACCCGACCGGGGCGGCGTACACCCGCGCCGAACTCCGCGCACTCGCCGACGTTCTCGTCCGCCACCCCCATGTCTGGGTCCTTGCCGACGATATGTACGAGCACATCGTCTATGATGGGTTCGAATTCGCCACGCTCGCCGAGGTCGAGCCGGCGCTGTACGGTCGGACGCTAACCGTCAACGGCGCATCGAAAGCGTATGCGATGACCGGGTGGCGGATCGGCTACGGCGGTGGACCCGCGCCGCTGATCAAGGCAATCGCCAAGGTCCAGTCGCAGTCGACGTCGAACCCTTGCTCGATTTCGATGGCGGCGACCGTTGCGGCGCTGAACGGCGACCAGTCGTTTCTCATGGTACGCAACGCTGCCTTCAAGGTCCGCCGCGATCTCGTCGTCGCGGGGCTGAACGCCGTTCCCGGCCTCCACTGCCCGACTCCCGAAGGCGCATTCTACGTCTATCCCGATTGCGCCGGGCTGATCGGGCGCACGACACCCGACGGCACCGTGCTAAACGACGACACCGCCGTCACCGGATATCTGCTCGATGCCGAGGGCGTCGCCGTCGTTCAGGGGGCGGCGTTCGGCGGCTCGCCCGCCTTCCGCATCAGCTATGCGACGAGCGACGCGCTGCTGGCCGAAGCGTGCGTACGCATTGCGCGGGCAGTCGAGCGGCTGCGGTAGCATGGTCCGGAGAAACTGGGTCGCGCGGCGCGCTTTCCGGTGGTGTCGCGCTCTGCCCGTCGGGCTGGCCGTCGCTTTCACAACCGCGACCCCGGCGCTTGCCGCGCCTGAAGAGATCCAGGTCTATATGGATGAGCTGGACGATCCCGGCGACATCGGGCTTGACGTCCATACCAGCTATGTCGCGAGCGGCGACCGGACCGCCGACTATCGCGGGGAACAACAGTCGGTCGATCGGGTACGCATCACCCCTGAATTTTCCTTGGGCCTGACGAAAACACTCGAGTTGGGCCTATACCTGCCGCTGGCGACGATCGATCATGGCGGTCAGGCGCGCGTCGACGGCGTCAAATTCCGGCTGAAATACATCGCGCCACACCGCGAGAGCGGCTGGTTCTACGGCGCCAATTTCGAGATCGGCCGGGTCGGTCACCGTCTCGACGAGAATCCCTATAATGCCGAACTCAAGGGCATCGTCGGGCGTCGCAGCGAAAAATGGACTGTCGCCGTCAATGCCAATTTCGATTTCAAGGTCGACGGCCCAGTCCCTGCTCCTGCCTCGCTCGAAATCGCGACGCGAATCAGCCGCGCGATCTCAAAGTCAGTGGCGATCGGCATCGAAAGCTACAACGGCGTCGGTGAATTCAGGCGGCTGGCGGTATTTGGCGGCAGCGATCAGTCGACGTTCCTCGTCATCGATACCAAAGTCGGGCGCTGGGACCTTAATCTCGGCGTCGGGCACGGCTATGGCGCGGCCAAGGACGGGTTGATCGTCAAGGCGATCATCGGCGTCCCGATCGGGCGCTCCCCACGCCGCAACGTCGACACCCCCGGCTAAGTCGGCGCCTGATCGGTCCGATGACGTCGACCAGATTTGGTGACGCGATCGGGTAAGTGCTGTTGAATCGCGACGGCGGCTTGTTCGCCGACACAATAAATTCACATAAACATGGCTGGTTGCGTCAGGCTGCCACGGTGCCATCGGCGGTTTCAGCCCCTATATGTTTGGACACGATGGCGGCGATATTCATCATTTACTGAATATCGGTCGTATCGTGGCTGCGGATGTCTGTTCGGTCTACTCGCTGGAGTTGTTTCCGGTGCGTAAATCTTTGGCGTCGGGACTCCCTTTAATTGAGAGATTTATCATGCATGACATCGTTGATACTGCGGTTGCCGCAGGTTCGTTCACCACGTTGGTCGCCGCCGTCGGCGCCGCCGGTCTTGTCGACACGCTCAAGA
>JBBRQR010000037.1:0-14161 GCA_038226115.1 Sphingomonadales bacterium
ATGGTCGGCGGCGGCGTCGCCGACCTCCGGCTGCGGATCGGCGATCGCATCGCGCTGGCGCCGTCGGACGGGGCCCCGCCGCTGTACCTGCTCACCGACAACGCCGGCGTGCGGCTTGCCGGCAATCTGACCGACTTGCCGGTAATCGACGCCGCGCGGTCGGCGGCGGGGGAGATCGATACGGCGGCGGGGACGGCGATGGTCCGGGCGACGCGGCTGCGCGGCGGGATGACACTCGTCGTCGGGCGCTCGCTCGGGCCTGCAATCGCGCTGACACACCATCTCGGGCGCGCCTTTGCCCTGACCGCGCTGATTACATTGGCGGCGGCGCTGGTCGGCGGACTTGCCGCCGCCGGGCGCTTGGGGAACCGGGTCGCGCGGTTGAACGACGCCTTCGACCGCTTCGACCGCGGCGATCTCGCCGCCCGCGCCGATGCGCCGCTCGGGATCGACGAGGTCGCGTTGCTCAGCCAGCACGTCGACGCGCACTTGACCAAGATTGAGCATCTGTTCCGCGCGCAACGCCAGATTAGCGACGACATCGCCCATGAACTGCGGACCCCGCTGGTCCACCTCGACACGCGCCTGCTCGAGGCCCTCGACCGCAATACCGACTCGGCGGTTGCCTTGTCGCTGGAGCGCGCACGCGCCGATGTGCGGTCGGTCGTGTCGCTGTTCGACGCGCTGCTCGATATCGCGATGGCCGATTCTTCCGGTGGCGGGGTGCTGCCGACGACGTGCGTCGACCTGTCAGGCGTCGCCAGCGACATCGTCGAGCTCTACGCCGCCAGCGCCGAGGAAGTCGGGATCGATTTCGCGTGGCGGATCGCGCCGGGGGTAACGATGCGCGGAGAACCGATGCAGATCAGCCGGGTGATCGCCAATCTGCTCGACAACGCACTCAAATATGCCCCGTCGGGGTCGCGCGTCCTGCTTACCGTCGCCCCGGGCCCGCGCCTCGTGGTCGAGGATAATGGCCCCGGCGTGGCGCCTGCCGACCGCGAGACGATTTTCGAGCGGTTTCGCCGATCGACCGCGTCGGGATCGGGCCACGGTCTTGGGCTGGCGCTCGTCCGGGTTATCGCTGTCCGGCATGGGCTGTCCGCGCGAGTTGAAGATGCAGCACCAGGAGCACGTTTTGTGATCGAGCCATTATGAAAACCTTGCTCATCCTCGCACTGATCGGCGGCACGGCGGTGGCCGACGATTTTACCAAGGTCGTCGATGCGGTAACCAACGGCGACAGTCGGAACTCGGCTGTTCGCCGCCATTCGGGCGAGACCCTTGCCGCGCTCGGCGCGCGCCCCGCCGCTGGAACGCCCGATCTGGCCAAGGCGTGGGGCGCGGGCACACCGCCCCCCTACCGCGACCGCGCGCTGGGTCCGGCGTACCGCATCATCGCCGTCGTTCCCGGCGGCAGCGCCCGCTTCGACCAGGTCTTCCTCGCCGGTCAGCGCGCGCGTGTCGCGGTGGTCGCCCACGGCACGCCACCGGCGCGGGTGGCAGTGACCGATGATGACGGTTTGGCTCAATGCGGCCCGAGCGATCCGGTCGGACGCTGCGACTGGGTGCCGTTGTGGACGACGCGCTTTCGTATCGAGCTGAAGAATCCCGGTATCACTGCCGCCTCGTACACCGTCGTCGTCCAGTAGCCGGATCGCGGCAGCAATGGACCTGACCTGCTACCTCCACGACGGCTGGGCACCCGAGATCCGCGCGGCATCGTCGCGGCGGGAGTGGATGGACGACACCCCCGAATCGTTCGCGTATCGCTGTCTCCCGCTCGACATCGCCAACGCCCACGGATGGGAAGTCCTCAACCCCGCCGGATTTGCGGCGCGGTGGAACGGCGGCACCGGCGTCGAGGCGGTGACATTGCAGTTCGACGATAATCCGCCCGAGCATCTGCGCGCGGTATCGCTGTTCGGCCAGGGGGTTGTCACGTTCCACATCGCCGGGATCCTGCGAACGCCGCCCGGCTGGAACCTGTGGGTGAGCGGCTCGCCCAATCGCGCCAAGGACGGCATCGCGCCGCTAAGCGCCGTCGTCGAGACCGACTGGGCCCCGTTCACCTTCACGATGAACTGGCGCTTCACTCGCGCGGGCGAATGGGTGCGGTTCGACGCCGGGGAGCCGATCTGTTTCTTCTTCCCGATCGAGCGCGGCGCGGTCGAGCGGTTCGTGCCACGCTTCATGCCGCTGGCCGCCGACCCCGCGCTGTCCGCGCAATTCGCCTGCTGGAACGTCGCACGGACCGACTTCCACGCCGCTGTCGCCGCCAACCCGCCGCCCGATCCAGCGGACAAATGGCAGAAGCATTATTATCGCGGCACCGATGCCGATGGCTGTCCGGGAGCGAGCGACCATAAGACCAAGTTGCGGTTGCGCAGCTTTGGCGATCCCACCGCGATCTGACGCGCCGTTAACCAACTAAATCTTTCCTAACAGTGTTTGTAACGTGTCGCGGCGGCACGGGCCTGTCAGCACTCTCGAGATATTAATCGGGAGAAGCGCGTGGCACACGTCGCAGTACGGACGGTCCCTCGGCGGGCGGCAACGGCGCTGGCAATGCTGGTGATCGCGGGTACGGTCGCGGTGCCCGCATTGGCCGCAGTCGATGCGGTTGTCGATCAGGCGACGCAGCTGATCCGCGCAGGCCACCCGCGCGAGGCCTATGCGCTGCTCGTGCCGCTGACCGACGCGCGCGCCGCCGATGCCGATTTCGACTACGCCCTCGGGCTTGCGGCGATCGATAGCGGGCACACCGCCGAAGCCATCGTCGCGTTGCAACGCGCACTCGCGATCCGCCCCGGCTTCGCCCCGGCGCGCGCCGAAATCGCGCGCGCTTATGCGCTGACCGGCGACATCGATACCGCGCGCAAGCAGTTCGACACCGTCGCGGGCGACCCGACGATCCCCGATCCGGTCCGCCAACGCTTCGGGGCGCTGGTTCAGGGCTTCGACAAGATCAACCAGCCGGGGCTGAAGGTCTCGGGATTTGCCGAAGGGGGGGTGGGCTATGACAGCAACGTCAACGCCGCGACGAGCCAGACGCAGCTAATCATTCCGCTGCTGTCGTTCCTCGGCCCGGCGGCACTGTCGGGAGCGGCGACGCAGCAGGGGGATGGTTTTGCCACCGTCGAAGCCGGGCTGACGCTCGACTATGGCTTCGATCGGCATTCGCACGTCTATCTGAGCGGGCTCGGGTCGGGCCATATCAACTTTGCCCAGACCGCGTTCAGTCAGGCGATCGGCGTTGCGACGGCGGGCTATTCGTACACGGCGGCGAACCACGATGTAATGTCGCTGTCGGGTCAGTATCAGTATTTCTCGCTTGGCGGGACTGGCTATCGCCGCGCGCTCGGCGGCATCGCCCAATATAGCCACGTGCTCGGCGCGACCCGCTCGTTGTCGCTCGCGGGGCAGTTCTTCGACATCATGTATCCGACCGACCGGCTGCGCGATGCGCGGCGTTATTCGGGCAGCGTCACCTACGTCGACGGCAACTTGCTGCTCAGCGTTCAGGGCGGCACTGAGGACGTCAAGTCGGCGGCGACGCAGAACCTCAGCAACGGCTTTTATGGGGCGCGGATTGCGCTCGAACATCGCCTTGCCCCGCGCCTGTCGGTGTTCGGCAATGCCGCGATCGAACGCCGTGATTACCGGGCGCCCGACACGCTGTTCCTGATCGATCGGCACGATACGCAGGTCGATACGACCGTCGGATTGCGCTTCCGCCTGACCCCTCGCCTGATCGCCACGGCGCAGGGCGGGTACACTCACAACGACAGTAACATCGCGCTGAATCAGTACGACCGGGCAACCGGCACCGTCTCGCTTCGCGTCGAATTTTGATCTGGAGTAGCGTTATGATCCGTACCCTTACGTCCCGTTCGCTGCGCCACGCCATGCTGGCGACGACTGCGTTGATCGCCGTCGCCGTCGCCGCCCCCGCCGATGCGGCCAGTGTCATCTTTGCGATGGGCGCGACCGCAGGGGGCCAGCCGGTCGTCAGCGGACCGCTCGCCACGGGGCAGCAGGTCAGCACGGCGGATGGCACGGTGCAGGTTCGCCTCGACGACGGGTCGATCATCTCGCTCGTCGGCGACAGCGCGTTCAGCATTGGGGCCGACGGCTCTGTGACGGTGACGCGCGGTTCGGTGACGGCAATCAACGGTCCGGGTAGCACTGGTGTCGTCCTCCATCTGCCCGGCGAAGTGACCGCCAAAGTCAACGGCTCGGCGGGTGCAGCGACGTTCGAGATCGACGGCACCACGATCGACGGGCACGCGCTGATTGGTCTGACCGACATATCCGGGCCGCGCGGCAACGGCAGCTTCGCCATTGGCCAAGCGTTCGCCATCAACAACGGCTCACCGCAGCTCGTGCTGACTGTAACCGCGCAGCTCGTTCCCGGTACCCAGAACGCCGGGCCGGGCCAGCAGGTGACGCAAAACCCGACGATCCCCGCGCTTCCCCGCGGCGACGCACAGACCGTCGCGTTCACGCTGGCCGGCGCGCGCGCCAACCCGGGCGGGTCATTGTTCACGGTGGCGTTCAACGATAAGCTAAAGGGCGTTCGGGGGCCGACGCCAACGCCAGTTCCAACACCCACGCCGACGCCCGTTCCCACGCCGACACCAACGCCAACGCCAACGCCAACGCCGACGCCGACACCAACGCCCACCCCGGCACCGACAGCGACGTACATCGGCGGCGGATTTGGCGATGTTGCGCCGATCACCGTGACGCTCGATGCCCAAGGCAAGGTGACGAAATTTGGCAATAACGTTCTTGGCACGGTCCGCCTGATCGAAGGTCAGAGCGGCTCGAACTGGATCATCGGGCGGTACGCCGACGGCACGATTTCGTCGGTGGTAAACGGCACCACGACGGTGCAGACCTATGGCCCCAACGACGGCGTCGCCTTTGCGTATGCTACGGCGGTCCCGACCGCGTTGCCGACCACTGGCATCGCGACCTTTGGCATCGCCGCCTTCACCACGCCGACCTTTTTCGACAAGAGCGTCGTCACCGGGGCGACGCTGACCGGCGGCTTCGCGGTGGCCTATGGCAGCGCGCCGAAGTTTGGCGCAGCGGGCATCCTGACGCTGACCAACGCCGGACCGCAGCGGTACGACTTTCAAACGCCGGGGGGCCTCGCCGCGCCGTCGTTGTCGACCTTTGCGAGCGGAACTGGCTATTTCCCCAGCGGGTTTGGCAGCGTCACGACGACAGACAGCCGCTGCGCGACGAACTGCAGCATTTCTTTGAATATCATCACCGGCGGCGCTGCCTCCGACGTCGTCACCGGCACATATTCGATCGGGACGCTGACTACGAATGGCAGTGCTTTTGGTACCATCCTTGGCGGTGCAGTCGTCGCGACCTCCACGACGCCGGTTGGAGCCACGCCCGGCCCGACCCCAACGCCGACACCCACGCCCACGCCCACGCCCACGCCCACGCCCACGCCCACGCCCACGCCTACGCCTACGCCTGTGCCACCGGCCGGGTCAGGGGCTGGCGCACTACAGACGGCGAGCCGTGTCTTCATCGATGCGATTGGCGTAGCGGCGCAAGGGTTGCAGGCCGGCCTGTTCAACACCTCCGTTGGCCTGAATGCGGCGGGCGAGTTGCAATCCGTCAGCAACACCAACCGTTCCGATTTGCAGCGCGGCTCGCTGATCAACACCGAAGTCTACGCGAATGGTGAAATCGATATCGGTCGCTGGACCGCCGGAACGTCGGCGGGTGCGATGCCATTCACGCTCAACGGCTATCAGGGCTTTCACTACGCTATTGCGCTGCCAGCCGGCACATTGCCGACGTCTGGCGGGGCGTCATATTCGATGCTGGCGGCAACTTCACCGACCTTTGGCGACGGGAGCACGGCACCGGGCAAGGTCGATTCAGCGGCCCTGTCGGTGCTGTTTGGAGCGGCCGGCGGCGTCGGTTTCGAAGCGGTCGTCGTTATGCCCGAGGTTGCAGGAAATATCCGTTACACGCTGACGACGACAGGCGGGATCGCCAATCCTGCAACGAGCGGCATTTTCCTGTTTAACGACAATGGCGTGTCCAATCCCGTTGGCGCTTTCGAAGGTGACTTCAAGGTAACCTCAAACGGCGTCGGCGCGGCGTGTGGCGGCAAGCCGAGCTGCGCCGGTTTCGCAACAGGCAATTTGGCCGGAGTCAATTTAACCAGCGCGACACTCAGTTATAATTTCGACAGCAGCACCAACAGCATCGACAAGACAGTGTTCGGCACGATCGCTTTCGGCAACAAGCAGGTCATAGCGCCGCCGACTCCGACGCCGACCCCGACGCCGGTCGTCACGCCGATGTCGACACTGGCGGCGAAGAACGTCTTTTACCAACAGGGCCCACGGACCAGCGCCATCGGTCCGGTGCCGTTCGTCGAAAGCGAGCAAGCCGTCCTTTTCTACGATGCCAAGGGCGCGATCGACCATTATACGCGCGGCTCGGGGAAATTCGGCGACGTCGTGAGCCGGGGCACGGCGAGCGCGACCGACAATGGATTCGCGACCACAGGCACGTCTTCGGTCGCGTGGACCCGCTGGAGCGGCGGCACGCCGACGGACAGCAGCGTCGGCGTACCCCACACCTTCCCGGCACTGTCGGCCAACCAGGGAATCGCGTTGCTCGCTGGAACGCCGCTGAAAAACCAGCCGCCGTCGGGCGTCGGTCAATATACGCTCCTCGGCGCGACCAGCCCGGTGATCGACGACGGATCGGTAGTGCCAGGGACCTTCGCCGGTTCTCTTGGGGTCGATTTCGCGAGCCAGCGCGTTGGCGTCGACTTCACGGTCGCGATAGGCGGCCAAAGCTATGCGTTGCAATCCAAAGGCGGCGCGACGACCCCCGGTTCAAGTTCGATCGGCATCGTCGGCCAGTTTGCGGCGTTTCTCGGTCAATTCGGCGGCAACACGTCATTACCCATTGGCGGCGTCTGCACCTTTGCCTGTCAGGCGTCGATTAGCGGCAGCCTGTATGGCGACGGCGCGCCGCAGGTCGGGGTCTATTATGATATTCAGGGCAGCAGTCGGCACATCTACGGCGTCGCGGCATTTGGTCAGGCTGGACCACTCACGGGCGTCATACCCGTACCCGTCACGCTCAGCGGTCAAGTTCTTCGGTCGTATGGCAGCATCGCAGCAGGGGGCATCAATCCGGCAACCATAGTCGCGACGAGCGGCGGCAAGCTCGACAGCTTCGCGTCGGGGACGGGGACCGCAACGATGCGAGGCAGCAATACCAACAACGAAAACGGCGGCGTCGACGGCGTCATCGGTTGGACACGCTGGGCGGGCGGTTTTACGTCGGGGGCGACGGCGGTCGCGATCCCGATCAACGGCGGCGGCGGTCTCATCTGGGGGACGCCCGCAACCTCGGTGCCGACGAGCGGCACGGCAAATTATGTGATGCTCGGTGCAACCGCTCCGACGATCAGCGACTCTTCGTTGACGCCGGGAACAGTGAAGGCGGCGGCGCTCGCGGTGTCCTTCGCCGACCGCAAGGTCGGCGTGACCGCAACAGTCGGCATCGGCGGCATCGATTATGCCCTGACGTCGGTTGGCGGCACGGCCGCGCCGGGCACCGCGCTCGACGCCACCAATGGCTTCTCGCCGGGGCCGGGCCTCGCCACCGTTGCCGGTGGATCGTGCACCGGAACCGCGTGCAGTGTGCGCTTGCAAGGCTTCCTTGCCGGACTAGGCGCGAGCCACGCGGGTCTTGCCTACCTGTTCAACAATTCGGCGACCGGCAGTCTGACCGTCAACGGGACGATCAGTTTCCGCAAGGGACCGTAAGCCACGCGAATTATCGCCGGCACTGTAAAAGGGGGACTTTATGTCTGACAAGATCATCCGTGGCCTCGCCATCGTTCTCGCGATGTCGCTTGCGCCGGCCGCCATGGCTGCCGACGGACCGCTCAAGCTGCACGATACCGGCGCGATCAAGGGCGTCCAGACGGTTACCGTCGGGGCCTTCAACGTCGGTTTCATCTTTCAGTCGCTCGACAGTTCGAAAGCGACCGGCGGGCTGATCGGGGCCTTTGGCGGGGCGACCGATGCCAAGAGTATCCTTGTCGGCGTCACGCCCGAGATGATGCAGGCGATCACCGATGCGGCGTATGCCGATTTCCGTACGCAACTAACTACGCACGGCTTCACCGTGGCCGAGGCGACATCGCTGTTCGCCAGCCCCGACTTCGCACGCGTCAAGCCGATGGTCACGCCGTATGAGGCGGGAGTCCGGCTCGACAAGCGTAGCACTGGCAAAGCAAGCTATTATAAGCCGACTTCGCTGGCGGTGCAGTTCATGCTCCCGGGCGATATCGTGTCGAGCGGGATGAGCGGCATGGGGCAGGCGATGGCGGCAGGTACCAATGTGTACAGCGTTGCCCAGTTTGCCAAGTCATCGGGCGAGGCAGTCCTTGACGTGACGTATCTGATCGACTTTTCGCAGCTCAAGCGACCGGGATCGTTCAGCTTCGGCGGCCTGCAGGTCAATGCCAGCGTTGCCGTGGTCGAAGACTATTCGAAGCTAAGCATCGTCACCCCGGCGGGCAAAACCGCCGCGATCACGATCGGCCAGCCGGTCGCGGTCGAAGGTGATTTCGCCACCAAACAGGACACGACCAAGGGGGCGGGCTTTCAAAAAGCCGCGAACATCGCCGGCGGGCTTCTCAGTGGGCTCGGTAGTCTCGGCGGCATGGGGGGACTCGGCGGAATGAAGTTCGGCAATTCGAAGACGTTCACCTTTACCGCCCGCCCCGATTATTCGTTGGGCGCAATCAAGGCCGCTACCCTTGCCAACACCCGTCTGATCGACGAAATGGCCGCGCTTCGCTGACGGGGATGACGCGCCCCGCGCGTGCCTGCTATGCTCTGCGCGATAAGGCGTGCCGCGCTGTCTCGGGGCACGCGCCGTTAGCGAAAAGCTGGAGGCCACCGATGCCGCTGAACCGTCGTCAACTTGTGACCGGCGTCGGTGCGGCGGCGCTCGCTGCCCCAGCCCGTGGCATCGCGTCGTCGCGCCGACCGCCGAATATCGTTCTGATCGTCGCCGATGATCTCGGCTGGGGTGACCTCGGCTGCTACGGGTCGCCGTTCATCAAAACGCCGAACATCGATCGTCTCGCCCGCCGCGGTGTGCGGATGACCGATTTTTACGCGAGCGCGAACGTCTGCACGCCGTCGCGCGCCGGGATGCTGACCGGGCGTTATCCGATCCGCACCGGGCTCGCGCACGATGTTATCGCGGTCAAGGATACCAAGGGCCTGCCGCTGTCGGAAGTAACGATCGCAGCGATGCTGCGACCGCAGTATGCGACGATGCTCGCGGGCAAATGGCACCTTGGCCACGTCGCCCCGTCGTGGCCGCCGATGGCGCACGGCTTCGATGCGTTCGCCGGAATTCCCTATTCGAACGACATGCGCCCGCTCAGCTTTTACCGCAGCCGCCCTGACGGCTCGCTAGCCGAGGAACCCGCGGTGCAGGAGCGGCTGACGCACGACATCTTCGACGCCGGCATCGCCTTCGTCGAAACGCCGCGCGACAAGCCGTTTTTCCTGATGCTGACGCCGAGCGCGCCGCACATTCCGTTGAAGCCGTCGGACACGTTCAAGGGCCGGTCCGACGGCGCGACCTATGGCGATGTCGTCGAAGAACTCGATGCGGCGGTCGGGCGATTGTTGGCTGCGCTCGAACGCAGCGGCCACGCGCATGATACGCTCGTCCTGTTCACCAGCGACAACGGACCGTGGTTTGAAGGGTCGGCGGGGCCGCACCAGGGGCGCAAGGGCGGCGCCGGCTGGGACGGCGGCTACCTCGTGCCGATGATCGCTTATTGGCCGAAGACATTTGCTGCGCGGACGACGGCGGCGATCGGGATGAACATCGATCTGTTGCCGACCATCGCCGCGATTGCGGGTGTGCCACTGCCGCCGCGCGTCACCATCGACGGGCGCGACCTGACCGCCGTATGGCGCAGCGGCGCGCCCACGCCGCATGACCAGCTGATCCTGTTCAACAACGAACGCGTCGCCGCGCTGCTTACACCTCAATGGAAATATGTCGGGCGGACTTATTACCGGCAGTATAACGTCCCACTTGCCGCGATCGGCTACCCGCTCCTGTTCGACGTGGCGCGCGATCCCGGCGAGACGATCAGCATGGTGTCACGCTTCCCCGAGGTCGCGCGCGATCTGGCGACGCGCTTCGCCGCCGCGCGGTCGCTGTTCGAGCCTCTGGGCAAAAGCCAGGTTCCCGACATGATCCCGTCGGCAAGCTGACAAAACTGGCCAACGCACCGCCAAGCGCACGCCTTACCGGGGATGACGCCGCCCGCGCAGTCCTGCTATACGTTCGGTGGTGACGCTTACCGCCCGCCGCCTTCGCCTTGCCGCCATCGTCGTTGGCGCGCTCGTTCTCCTCGGCATCGTCGCGGGCGCACTTCTTTATGGCGTCGCGATTCAGGGCCTGCCCGATGCGAGCAAGCTCGCCGATTATGCCGCGCCGCTGCCGTCGACGGTGCGCGACAATTCGGGCGCGGTGCTCACGAGTTACAGCCGCGAACGCCGCCTGTACCTGACGTATGACGAGCTGCCGCCGCGGCTGGTGCAGGCGTATCTGTCGGCGGAGGACAAAGATTTCTTCCACCACGGCGGGATCGACTTCATGGGCATCGTCCGCGCCGCCGCGAACAACTTCGTCTCGTCGGGGCGACCCAAGGGCGCATCGACGATCACCCAGCAGGTGGCGAAGAACCTGCTGCTCAACGGCGAGGTCAGTTACATCCGCAAGCTGAAGGAGGCGATCCTTGCGCGGCGGATCGAGGCGGAGTTCACCAAGCAGCAGATTCTCGAACTCTACCTCAACCAGATTTTTCTTGGGCGGAACAGCTACGGCGTCGAGGCGGCGGCGCAGTCGTATTTCGGCAAGTCGGTCGCCGATCTCGATCTGGCGCAGGATGCCTATCTTGCGATCCTGCCCAAGGCGCCGTCGACCTACTCCCCAACCGCGCACCTCGACCGGGCGTTGGCGCGGCGCGACTATGTGCTCAAGCAGATGGTTGCCAACCGTTATGTCTCGGCGAGCGACGCGGCCGCGGCGAGCGCCGAGCCGTTGATCGCCATTGCCAACCGCGCCCCGCCGAAGCTCGATACCGGCGACTATTTCCTCGAAGACGTCCGCCGCGCGCTGATCGCGAAGTTCGGCGAAACCCCGGCAGCGGGTCGCAACAGCGTCTATGGCGGCGGGCTGTGGATCCGCACTTCGCTTGACCCCGTCCTGCAAGCGGCGGCGGAAAAGGCCCTGCGCGACGGCCTCGTCCGGTACGACAAGGCGAAGGGCTTTCACGGCGCGGCGGCGCACATCGAGGTTGGCGATGGCTGGGCCGGGCGCCTGATCGGCGTCCACCTCGGCACGGGCTATGCCGATTGGTATCCGGCGGTGATCCTCGATCGTGACGGCGAAGATTTCCGCATCGGCTTTACCGACGGGTCGACCGGCACCATGCTGGCATCGACCGCGACGAGCACGCTTGGCAACACGCCAGCCGCGCGGCTGCTCAAAGTTGGCGATGTCGTCCCCGTGGCGAAATCAGGGCGCGGCTATGCGCTGAAGCAGATCCCGGCCATCTCCGGCGGGTTCGTTGCCGAAGACCCGCATTCGGGGCGAGTGCTGGCGATGGTCGGCGGCTTCGACGCCAAGGGGTCGAGCTTCAACCGTGCGACACAGGCGCTGCGTCAGCCGGGATCGACGTTCAAGCCGATCGTCTACGCGACAGCGATGGATAACGGCTTCACCCCGGCGTCGATCGTCGTCGATGCGCCGTATTGCGTGTTCCAAACGCGGAGCCTCGGGACAAAGTGCTTCAAGAACGTCAGCGGCGGCTATGCCGGGCCGCAAACGCTACGGTGGGGGCTCGAGCAGTCGCGCAACCTGATGACGGTGCGGATCGCGTATAATACCGGGATGGACAAGGTCGTCGCGCAGGCGAAGGCGCTCGGGATTAGCGGCGACACGACGTATCCGGCAGTGCTGGCCATCGCGCTGGGGGCGGGCGACACGACTGTCGAACGCATGGTCAACGCCTATGCCCAGCTGTTCGATGCCGGGCGTACCAAGGTGCCGACGCTGATCGACTATGTTCAGGACCGCGACGGCAAGGTGATCTGGCGCGCCGACCCGCGTGAATGCACCGGATGCAACACGCCCGACTATGCCGGCGAGCCGATGCCGCGTCCCGGTGGCGTCCCGAAGCAGGCGATCGACGCCCGTACTGCGTATCAGATCGTCCATCTGATGGAGGGCGTCGTTACGCGCGGGACAGCGGTGCGGCTGAGGGACTTCGAACGCCCGATGGCGGGCAAGACGGGGACGACGAGCGGCCCGACCAACGTGTGGTTCGTCGGCGGCACCCCCGATCTGATCGGGGGGCTGTACCTTGGCTACGACAAGCCGCGCCCGCTCGGCGGCTACGCGCAGGGGTCGACGATCGCCGTGCCGGTGTTCCATGACTTTGCGACGGTCGCGCTCAAGGACCAGCCCAAACTGCCGTTCCGCGTCGCGCCAGGCGTCCGCATGGTCAAGATCGACCGGCGCAGCGGCAAGCGCGTCTATGGCGGCACCCCCGACGACACCGACATCAAGGCAAGCATCATCTGGGAAGCGTTTAAGCCTGAAAGCGAACCGCGCCGCAGCGGCAGCCTCGTCCGCGACCCCGTGGCGGATCGCGGGCGGACGATCGTGCGGTCGGACAGCGACTTCCTGAGCAACGCTGGCGGGATCTACTAAGGCCGCGTGATCGCACCGCGACCTTGCGCCGACCGGGGTGCTGCCCCTAAGTACAGCGCTTCCACCGGAGATCGCGATGCGCGCCGAAGCCGAGGCCTATGCCGTTCAAATCCAGCAGGCGCTTGCCCTGCTGAGGAGGTTTCTTTGACTGGGATCGTGCCCTTCGCCGTCTCGACGAACTGAACGCGCGGGTCGAGGACCCGACCCTGTGGAACGATCCGAAGGCAGCGCAAGCCGTGATGCAGGAACGCCGCCGCTTGGATGAGGCGGTGTCCGCCACACGCTCCATTGAAAGCGAACTCGCCGACACGTCCGAACTGATCGACCTGGCCGAAGCCGAGGGCGACGACGCTATGGCCGACGACGGCGTCGCGGCGTTGAAGGCGCTCGCCGCCAAGGCCGAAACCGACAAGGTTGCCGCGTTGCTCGCGGGCGAAGCCGACAACAACGACAGCTATATCGAGGTCAACTCGGGCGCAGGCGGGACCGAGAGCCAGGACTGGGCGGGGATGCTTCAGCGGATGTACAGCCGCTGGGGCGAGAAGCGCGGGTTCAAGGTCGAGCTGATGGACTATCACGCCGGCGAGCAGGCGGGGATCAAGTCGGCGACGCTGCTGCTCAAGGGCGCGGGGGCGTACGGCTGGGCCAAGACCGAAAGCGGCGTCCACCGGCTTGTTCGCATCAGCCCGTATGACAGCGCGGCGCGGCGGCACACGTCGTTCGCGTCCGTCTGGGTCTATCCGGTAGTCGACGACGACATCGACATCACCGTCGACGACAAGGACCTCAAGATCGACACCTACCGCGCGAGCGGATCGGGCGGGCAGCACGTCAACACCACCGACTCCGCCGTCCGCATCACCCACATGCCGACCGGGGTCGTCGTCGCGTGCCAGAACGAGCGCAGCCAGCACAAGAACCGCGCGACGGCGATGAAAATGCTTAAGGCACGCCTGTACGAGCGCGAACTCGCACGGCGCGAGGCGATTTCCGCCGATGTCGAGGCGGGCAAGACCGACATCGGCTGGGGCCACCAGATCCGGTCGTATGTCCTGCAACCGTACCAGCTGGTGAAGGACCTCCGCACCGGCGTCACGAGCACCGCCCCCGGCGACGTGCTCGACGGCGCACTCGACCCGTTCATGGCCGCCGCGCTGAGTCAGCGGGTGACGGGGGAGACGGTGGACGTGGAGGATGCGGACTAGCGAACGGCTTGCGCCCTTGTGCTAGGCAAGGTCCACCGAACCGGAACCACTTTGGTCGATCCAACTGGTTTGCCGTCGATCCTTGCGGGTTCGAACTTGAACCGACGAAGGGCGACGCTGCACGCCGCCTCATC
>JBBRQR010000038.1:0-13997 GCA_038226115.1 Sphingomonadales bacterium
CGCTTGGATAGCGCCCCCCCTTGCGCATATGCTGACGGCGAGCGGTATCAGTCCAAGGCAAGTGCTTCTCCTATCGTCTCGACAACGACGGTGAATCACAACCTACTGGTATCGCTCAACTACTTTTCGTTCAGGCTCTCAAGACCCCAAGCCACTGTGCAGCCCAACCGATCTTCCCGCGAAGCTGGCCATCACCGCGGGAATAACTAGGACCGATAAGCTCAGAACACGGATAATTCCATGCCCAGTAGCCTCAAACTCACCTTCGTATGACGGATGCACTCCCGTCGTCAGTGACAGCATGTTGAGCACCGGCACAACCAAGCCAACCAGCAGACCCGACAAGAAGAACAGGCGAGGACAGAGCCAACCTATAAAAGCGCCTGCGAAGACCAATACCACCATGATCACCAAATCCTCATTGGTGTGCCACTCCAAGCTCGCACTGAATAGCAGTGAAATTAGCAAGGTACCGACATACACCATTGTCGTTCCTTCCGACGGTCGATGCCCACAACAGCAAACCGCTGTACCCTACCTCGCCACTAATTGCCGTCGTCCAAGCGAAGCGTCAACAGCATACTACCAAAATCCGCGACCGAAGGTGAGTAGTGCAAGCTGGTTTAGAAGTATCAAATATTAGTTCGGCCGCCTTCGGCGGGCGTACATTCCAGCGAGAGGCAGCCATACATACTCCGAAATTTGAAAGCTGCCAGACCGTGTCCGGCTCCATCGCCATACAAGGTAGCGCCCCTGTCGCCAGGGCAACTAAAGATGCTGATGGCTCGAAAACAGTTCAATCGCCCGTGACCGTGCGGACGACTCGAGTGGCCTTGATACAATCTGGTGACATTGTCATCGGGTCGTCGGCCGGCATCACGAAGTCGGCGAACTTACCGGGCGTGAGCCCTAGATGGCCTCCTTCCGGCTGGCGCGTGCGTCTTTGAGCGTGTAGGCCTGAAAATCCTCGCCCTGCTGAGCCTCCGGCTGGCACCCTACGTCGCCGTTCCAGTCGGTTCGGGTACGGATGACGTCGGAACGCGCGCCGGAGGTATGCTAACGCCCCAGCCCAATGAAAGAACTTTGTGAATTAGCTGAGAGTGTGACGGTGCCAAACCCTATCGACGGCGGCGAATAGGTTCCGACAACTGCGAAGGTGGCGTCGGGCTGAACCACGAGGGCAAATGCGATGTCGTCACCGGCACCGCCAGATGTAAGTTGGGCGCGGACCGATCCGTCGTTTGCAAAGCGCACCAGCACATTGTCGCGCGACCCTACGGACGTCACCGCCGTTCCGCCGGAAACTGTCGCGGCGCCGACGATGTTACCAAAAACAAAGGCGTCGTCGCCGAGCATCTGGACTTCGGCACCCTCTTCTCCGCCGGTCCCGCCGATGCGGCGCGTCCAGCGGATGGCGCCATCGGCGGCAAAGGACACCACGAAGATATCGGCGCCACCTGCCGAAACGAGCTGGTTCGCGCCAGTAAAAATGGTCCCAACGAAAGTGCCGCCGACTATCGCGCCGCCCGCCGTATCCCCGCCGACCCCGCGGCATACGGACCCGGACCCGCCGAGCGATCGTGCGAAGTCGAGAGTGCCGCTCGCTAGAAATCCGATTAGGTAGCAGTCCGTGTTCGACGCGCCGCCGCTCGACAGGGTCGGGCCGCCCGGCACGGCTAGCGTTCCGGTAAAGGGGCCGGTCATGATCACCTTGCCCGACGGTGCAATGGTCACGCCGCGCGCCGCCTCGGTCGTCGATGATCCAGGATCCGAGCCGACCAGCAATCTCGCCCACTTCGGGGTCCCATCGGGACCGTAGTAGGCGACGAACGGATCGGTGGTACCGGCGGCAGGTCCGCCGGTCGTAACCCCGCCGCCGAGGTCGAGCGGGCCGGCGGCGGGCCCCACCATTGCCGCGTTACCCGCCGCGTCGGTCGCAACCTCGTTTCCCGCCGACCCGCCGGGGCCGGTGGTTTGACGCACCCAGAGCACATCCCCAACCGGGGACACCTTGAACAACACGGCATCGCCATCACCGGCGTCGATCGTTGTCGCACCGAATGTCACGATCCCCGCCGCGCGCCCGGCGACGTACGCGTTTCCCGCCGCATCGCTGTCGACGTCGAATGCGAAATCACCGGCAGTCCCTCCAAATCGCCGCAGCCAGACTGTTCCGCCAGTTGCCGAAATCCGCGCGACAAAAATGTCTTCCTGCCCAGCGCTCGAAACGGTCTGACCGTCGATCAGGAGCGGCATCGCGCCACGAAAAGAGCCGACGACGTAGAACCCGCCGTCGTTCGTCGGCGACACCCCGCGCGCGATCGGCGTGTCCCCGGTCACTGCGGTTGCCGCCGTCCACATGATGACTGCTGAAGTGGCCGGCGGGGTGGGAGTGACCGGGGCCGGCGGCGTCGGCGCGGCGACCGGCGCGGACGCGGGCGAGCTCCCGCCGCCACCGCAGCTCGCCAAGAGAGCCACCGCGATGGCAGATGAGCCGCGATGCAGAAAATGCCGCGCACTCATCATGGCACCGTTCCGATGGCCTTGCCGAGAAAGGTGTCGTCCGACCATGTCGATGTGGGGCCGCCGGAGTTAAGCGGCGCGTACCGGACAATCGCAATCCCCAATGATGGGATGATGTACAGGCGCTCCTTGCCGGTGCCGGCCGCCATCACCGTGTCGAGGGGAGCATGCGGCGCGAACTGGTCCGACCCTGGCGCGGGCCCACCGTCGCGCGGGACCTGATCTATCGTCGGATCGTAGGTCCCCGCGCTATGCTTGTTGAGCCACCACGTGATTCCATATCCAAGATATGCGGGATTGTCGTAACCGCCGACGCACTGTTGCAACTTGTTGGCATCGAGGAGACGGGCCGTGCCAAACGTTCCCTTCTGCAAGACAAGCTGACCGTAGCGCAGCCACTCGGTTGCCGGAAGATAGGCTCCGCCCGCCATTTGGGGGCGACCCTTAGCGTCGCGCGTCCAGCTCGACGCGTTGAGCGTGATCCCCAGCGGGGTAAATAATTTCGTTTGCAGGTAGGTGAGTGGATCGGTTCCCCCCGCGACCTGACCAGCGCCCGTATAGATGCCGCCGGTCTTGATCTGGAAAATCAGCGCAAAAGCTTGGAAGGACAGCGGATCGTAAACGAACGCCTGGCCCGGCGCGTACGTCGCGGTGTCGGCGACCGTCAGGGCATAAGTGTCGAGCGTCGTTGCCGCCGTCGCGCTATAGCCGGGATTTCCGGTTAGTCCCGACTGAAGGCTAAGCAGGTCTAGAACCGTGATCTTCGCCTTGTTGACGTCCATCGTCCAATCGGTGATCGTCGACGCCGCCTTGTCGGCGAGCGTGACGAGCCCGTCGGCCTCTGCAAAAATCTCGAAGGCGCAGCTAAAACTTTTCGTCCCGCTCGCCAGCGGGTGGGCGGCATTGGCGTAACCGGCGCTGTAATGAGTGTAGACGGTCGCGCCGTTCTTGAGCACGACCACGGCCTCGCCCTGCGCCGCGTCCGAATAGGCGGCGGCGCTGGCGTAAGCGGCGAGTTCGGCGGCCGTTGGCGGCGACGGCAGCGTCGCGGTAACCGGGCCCGATGCAGCGGTTTCGGCGCCCGCGAAGGCGGCGATCGTTACTGACAGCGCCGCGCCGGCCGGCAACCCGGTTAGAATTGTGCCCGGGGTTGCAGAGGTCGTGACCGAGGTCGCCGCACCGCCGTTGACGGTATAGCGAACGATGTAGCTCGTCGCTCCGGTCGTCGCCGTCCAGCCGATCGCGGCTGATGCCTTCGTAGCGTCACCGCCCGCGTCGGGTGCCGGGTTGACGAACAGCCCGGTCGGGGCCGCTCCTACGGTCGGCGTCGGCGTCGGCGTGACCGGGGTTGGTGTTGCCGGCGTCGGCGTCGTTGCACCGCTCCCTGCACCGCCGCTACAACCGGCGAGCGTCAGCCCGGCGGCGATCGCCAGACCGGACGCGGTGTCACCAAAAACGCGACGCACGATACTCATCTGCCGATCCTTGCGGTTTGTTGATAAAGCAGGTCGATCAATGGTGCCGCGGGGATCGCCGCGATCGCGATGCCGACCGACGGATCGGCGAACGCGGTAATCCCCGATGCGCCGGCATGGCCAAAAGCGGCCGTCGACGCGAGGGTGCCGAAGCGGCTGGTCCCGCGCTCGCCCGCCGCGCTGGGGTGAGCGTTGAGATTGAGCCCCAGCCCCCACGTCCACACGCCCCCGTCACTAAGGCGTTCCCGCGTCATTAAGGCGACGGTTTCCGGCGCGAGAATGCGCGTGCCGCCGATCGTGCCACCGCCGAGCAGCATCGCGTAAAAGCGCGCGAGGTCGTGGGTCGGGCCGACGCCTCCCCCTGCGGGGTTCGACGCGATCGCCAAAAGGGTGGTCGAACGCGATGGCCGGGGCACCGCGCCGGGCATCGGCGCACTGCCCGGGCGGAAGGCAAGTGGCCCCGCGCTCAGCGCGGCCAGCCGCGAACCGTAGCCGTCGGCGATCGAATTCGGCATACCGTTCCAGCTGTCAACCATGCCGCACGGCTCGTAGATTTCCCGGCGCATGATCCGCCAGAACATGTCGCCGTGCACTCGCTGCAGAATTTCACCGAGAATCCAAATGCCCGCCGGATTGTATGCGGCCACGGTTCCCGGCGGCGGTACGTCGGAGGCTGGGCCTGCTGTCCCGCGCGCCCGCACCCGCGGCGCGGCTGCGATCCGCGCGATGACCTCGGCAAACGGCGGCAGTGCCAGCGGCCCGTCGTACCCGCCGAGTTGGGCGGAGTGCGTGAGCAGATGCCAGATTAGAATGTCGTCTTTGCCAGCAGCGGCGAATTCCGGGATGAACTTGGTCACCGGGTCATCGAGACCGATCCGCCGTTTCTCGACCAGTTTCATGACCGCAGCGCACGTCGTTGGCTTAACCGCGGACGCCCAAGGGACGAGCGATGCGTTGGTGACAGGGGAGCCGCCCATCACGCCCGAAGCGAGATCAACCGCCGGCACCTCTCCGCGGAAGGCCGACGCCTGCGCCGGTAGGCGCGCCATCGCGGCGACCAGCGGCGCGTCCGCGGCCATGCTACGGGCAGGCGCGACGAGGGCGACGCCTAGGCCGCCAATAACGGTCCGACGGCCAATGCGGATCATTTAGGCGGAACCGGCCCCGGAGCCGCGCCTTGTGCGCGGGATCGGAGCAGCGCAAGACCGCGACTGACTTCGGCACGATCGAGCGTGCCACTGCCGTCGGCATCGAGGAAATCAAAGCCCTGTTCGCGGTGGCCTGCCGCAACCCATTCGGCGCGGTCGATCTTGCCGTCCTTATTGGTGTCGGTGACGGAAAGGAAAGCGTCGAGTTCAGGTGGTGGCGCGGCCGGCTGCGCCACTGCGGGTCTGCTTGCGAGGAGCCAGGCCGCGATCATTGCATAACGATGTCGCGGCATCAGATTACTCCTTCAATGATGTTCTTAATAATAAAGGCTGTCCGTTCCCTCGCCTCCTTGCCACAAAAATCGCGATCTGACACATTAATTGTCGACAAAGAGGATTTCCATGACCGAGATGACTGAGGCATTGCCGCTTCCCCGTTCCGGCAGTGGCGGTCCACCGCTCGATGCTGCGCTCGCCGATCAGTTGATCCGGGAGATTATTGCGCTGGACCACCCTCCCGGGTCGTGGCTGCGCGAGCAGGAGATCGCCGCACGCTTTCAGATCAGCCGATCGCCCGTGCGCGAGGCGCTTCGCCACGTCGCGCGGCGCGGCTTCGTCGAAATCCATCCGTGGCGCGGCGCGCAGGTCGTCGCGCCGACGGCGGCCGAAACCCGCCACGTGTTCGATCTACTCGAACTCATGTCCGGCCTGGTCGGTCGCCTAGCCGCCGAATCGCTGCCCGAAGAACGCTTTCTTCATCTTCGTACGATGTTGGCCGATGGAGAAGTGCTCCTCGGCGGCCGCGCGCCCCGCGAGGTACGCAACGCTTGGTCATTCAAACTCGTCCGGTCGCTGGCGCGCGCGCTCGACAGCCGGATCGCGTATGACATGCTCATCTACGTCGGGGGGCTGGCACTTTGGCAGCACCGCTACCTCGCGCCTGACGACGTTGAGACCATGGCGCGCCAGCTCGATCTGCACCGGGCCTTCGTTCACGCCATTCTCGCCCGCGACGCCGTCACGGCCGAGTGGGCCGGGCGCGCGATGGTCGCAATCACCCGGGCCGAAGTCATGTCACGACTAGCCAGCGAGTCTTGACAAGCCTCAAAGCGAGTGAGACTGTCGACAATATCGACGGGGTGAAAACACCTCGCAATAACTCAGGGGGGGGTCACGTGGCGCGCGAGATCGAGCAGACGACCGTGAAATTTAGCTGATGGGCTGGCGCGAAACTGCCGCCTGTGTGGCCATCGGGGTCGCCATCGGCTGTGCCTCGGCGTTCGTCATCCTTGGCAACGGGGAACTGCTCGGGCGCGAATCGCGCCAGGGGTGGTTTGGCAACGCCAATGCGGGATCGACCGCCGCCGACCCCTATACCCGCGCGATCATCGCCAAAATCGGGCTGCTCGCCTTATCGCGCGCGGAAACAATCTATTTTCACATATACGCCGACGCGGCCGGCAAGCGCCTTGATGATCGCTGCGCCTACGAGTTGCGCGGCGGGGCGTTGCCGGCGCGGTGGTGGTCAATCACGGTCTACGCGGGCGACGATTTCCTGCCGGTCAACGGCGACGACGCCCAGTCGATCGATGTCACGCGCCTGACCAAGGCACCTGACGGACGATGGTCGGCCCGGGTAGCCGCGACGCGCGACGGGGCGAAGAACTGGATTTCGACCAAGAACGCCGGCCGGTTCAGCTTGGGACTGCGGATGTACAACCCCGCCGATGCGGCCCGGGCAACGATCGACGCGATCGACTTTCCGGAAATCCGTACGATCAGCTGTGCGGGAGCGGCGTCATGAACCGCTGGGCTCGTCGCTTCCTAATCGCCACGACGGCCGCGGTTGTTGGCCACGCTGCGATCATCCTCGCGGCTCCCTACGTGTTGATGACCGGCGCGATGAAGCGCGTCAGTCGCGACGGCGCGCGGATTAACACGTGGGTGCACGCGCCGCGGACGACTGAGGCATCGCGGACGATCGTTCGTCCATCGCCCGATCTTGCCTATTCGGCGTGCGTTCTCGATGTCGGCAGTCGGCCGGTCCGCGTCACCGCCGCGCGGTGGCACGACTATATGTCGGTGTCGGTGTTTGCTGCCAACAGTGACAACGTCTTTGTCGCCAACGACCGCAACCATCCGCGAGGAATCGATCTCCTGATCGTCGGGCCGGGGTTTGCCGGCACGCTACCGGCAGGGCGCGACGTCGTCCGCCTGCCCTCGGCGCGCGGCATCGTCCTCACCCGCCGCCTCGCGCCGACCGCCGCCGCATTCAAGGCGGCCGACGACGCGCGACGCGGCGACATCTGCGCGGCGACATGATGCAACGAGGGACAGCGCCAATGACGCGAACGATCGGGATCGCCTTGCTCTTGCTCGCCGAAGGCGCGGCGGCGCAGACGGTGCCCGAACCCGCCACCGGCCTCGGTGAGATCATCGTCACCGCGCGCAAACGCGCCGAATCGATCACCGATGCGCCGGTGACGATTTCTGCCTTCACCGGAGAACAGCTGCGCGACCTCGGCGGCGCCCCGCGGTTGACCGACCTCGGGTATCTGCTGCCGGGCGTGACGTTCATCAATACCGGCAACATCAACAGCGAGATCAACATCCGCGGGGCCGGAGCGGGAACGGCGCGAACCGCCGGGGTCGATTCAGCCATCGCTGTTTTGCGGGACGGCGCTTCGATCATCGGCGGCAATATCGGCGGGCGGACCTTTACCACCGCCGACCTGTTCGACCTCGAGCGCATCGAAGTCATTCGCGGACCGCAATCGTCGCTGTATGGCGTTAACGCAGTCGGCGGCGTGCTCAACGCTATCGTCCGCCGCCCGCAGGAGACGCTCGGCGGCAGCGCGCAAGCGAGCTACGACCCGATCATCGACCGGTATGAACTCGAGGCGATCGCCAACGTCCCGGTCACCAACTGGCTGGCGCTGAGGGCGGGCTATCGGCGGTCCGACAAACAGGGTGGCTTCTTCACCAATACCGTGACCGGCAAGACCGGCGATTTCGAGCGATACGACGGTGGTCGCCTGAGCGTCCTGTTCAAGCCCGCCGATACGGTGAAACTCGTCGTCGGCTATGACAAATCGAAGGAAGTCACGCCGTCGAACCGCATCAAGTCGATCAACGTCGTCAACGACCCGACGGGATTGACTGCCGCGCAGATAGCCCCGCCCGATACCGACGGGCCGTTCCGGTATACAGCAAACACGTCGAATACGACGACGCGCAACCTCGATCACTTTTCGGGCAACCTCGATATCGACGCGCCGTTCGGCTCGATCGCCGGCATTTTCCTCCACCGCGTCCGCCACACCAATTTCTATCAGGACGAGGACGGTTCGGCCCCCGGATCGGTCGCGCTCCCGTTCCCCGCCGCCAGCTGCGCGACGCGGTCGTGCACGACATTGTTCACCGACGACACCTATGTCGACAGCGGCGAAGTCCGCGCGCAATCGGATGGCAAGGGCCGGTTTGACTGGCTGTTCGGCGTCAACATCATCAAGCGGAAGACCGACTTCGTCACGACCTCGGATGGGCGGACGACGTCGGCAACCAACCTCGCACCGAGTCCGAACCAGAACACGTCGAGCGTTTCGCGCGACCAGGACGTCCAGACGAGTTTCTTCGCGACCGTGACGGTGCGCCCCTTCGATCGGCTTACGCTCGATGTCGGCGGTCGCTACGGCCTGTCTGACAAGCGCATCGATGCCTATTCGGTCAACCGAACCCCGGTGACCGGATTGCTATGTCCCTATCTCGACCCGATCAACGGGATTGCCGCCGCCGACCCGCGCTGCGTCGGATCGCGTGCGCGCTTGCAGGCGGGGTTCGGTAATTTTGCGCCGTCTGGATCGGTCAAGTATCAGATCACCGACCATCTGAACGTCTATGCCAACATCGCCTCGGGCTACCGCGCCGGCGGCTTCAACGGCAATTCGGTCCTCGATGTCGGCATTCCGGCGACGTTTGATCCCGAAACCAGCACCGCGTATGAGATTGGCGTCAAGCTCGGCGGTCGTCGCTTGCGCATCGCCGTTGCCGGGTTCTACAACGACTTCGATAACTTCCTCGCCACCCTCGCCCGCATCGGGGCCGACAACATTACGCGTAATTACCGCATCAATGCTGGTCGGGCTGAAACCCACGGGGTCGACTTCGAAGGGGCGCTCAATCTCCCGCTCGGCGCACGGCGGGGAGCGGTCGACCTGTCTGTTGCGGTGAACTGGCTCGACGGCAAAATCCTCGACGGCGCGTACAAAGGGCGGACGATCGAGGGCTCGCCTGAATGGACCTACACGACGACGGCGATCTACAAGGTTCCCGTGGTCCGGGACTGGCGGTTCGTCGCGACGGCAAGTTACCGCGGCCAGCGCGGCGGCTTTTTCAACACGACCAACATCGACAATGTCATCAAGAATGCCGACGTCGACCTTGTCAACGCCAAGATCGGTGTCGAAAACGACCAGTTTCGGTTCGAGATCGTCGCCGATAATTTGTTCGACACGGTTTATCAAACGCTGCGCGACCCTCAGCGTAGCGTCTATGCCGACCGGCGAACAGTCCTGTTCCGCGCCGCATACCGTTTCGGCAGCGAGGGCGCGCGATGAGCCACGAGCACGGCTTCGGTTGCGGCGTGTCGCGGCGCGCGGTGCTCGTGGGTAGCGGCGCGGTGGCGGCGGCCGCCGCCGCCACGCCGGGTCTTGCCGCACCACGCAAATCGCCGTGGATCGACGCGCATGTCCATCTTCAGGGATATGACTGGTTCAAGGGCGATATCTTCGGCGCGGCGAAGCGTCACCCGCCCCGCCGACCAGGCACGCCGCCGGTCGAACGGAACGGCGGCGGAGCGCGCTCGTTCGCCGAAGCGCGCAGCGATTCCGGCAAGGCCTATGGTTTCGACCTTGCCGCCCAGACCGAGCGCCTGCTCGACCAGATGGATGCCGGCGGCATCGACACGGCAATCCTCTACGCGATGGACTATGACTATACCGGCGCGAAGCTCACCCTTCCCCACGACGAGCAAGTCGCCGCCCTTGCCCGGGTGCGCGACGCGCATCCGGGCCGTTTTATTCTGTTTGCCGCGATCGATCCGCGGCGAGGCAAGGCAGGGATCGAGTTGCTCCGCCGCCTGCACAAGGACCACGGCATCGCCGGCATGGGCGAGTTCGCGCCGCACTTCTTCGGCTTCGCGCCGAACGACCGCGAGCGTTGCTACCCAATCTATGAATTATGCGCCGAGCTTGGTCTGCACATCGCACCGAATTGTTCGATTATCGCCAACACGGTTTCACGTTTTTGCGATCCGTTGTATTTCGAAGACGTCGCCTTCGACTTTCCGCAGGTCAACTTGTGCCTAACGAGTTCGGGGATCCCACACTGGGCCGAAAGTGCGATCGCACTCGCCCAGGCCAAGCCCAATGTCTTTCTCGACGTCGGCGACTGGCAGGCGAAGGTCACGCGCGATCCGGTCGGGAACGTGCTGTCGTTCGTCCGCCGCGCGCTCGATACCGACGCGCGGCACAAGATCATGTTCGGCTCCGACTATCCGGTGTTCTCACGCAGCGTGTCGACAAAGACATGGGTCGATGTGTTCACCATCGAGGCGGCTAAACGCGGCGCGGCGTTCAGCGATACCGAGCTGCAATTGCTCTTTAGCGATAACGCGCAGGATTTTCTCGGGCGCGATCTGGCGCTGCCGCCGGGCCGGGCGTGACCGGCTGGAGCCGTCGCAGCGTCTGCGCCGCCGCAGCGACCCTGCCGATCATGCCGTCGTTGGCGCGGGCGGCGGCACCGGTCGCTGCCCCCAGCGGGGCGGCGCTGTTTGCCGATGTCGAGCGCTACGCCGCGTTCGGACCCAAGCGCACCGCCAGCCATGCCGACCGTGCCGTGTCGACGTGGCTTGCCTCCGAAGCGGAAAAAGCGGGCGCACGAGTCGAGCGCCTGCCCTTTACCGTGAAACAATTCATCGACGACCGTGCCCGCTTGGTCGTCAACGGCCAATCGGTGCAGACGACGCCCTTCTGGTTCCCCATGGCAACACCGGGGCCGATCGTCGCGCCCGGGTCGCTCGATCTCGGCTCGGCCAAGGGCCGGATCGTCGTCGTGCGGACGCCGGACGGCCTTGCCGGCCTGCGCGCGTTGCCGGGCCTTGTCCGCGACGCCGCCGCCGCCGGAGCAGTCGCGTTGATTGCGGTAACGCCGTCGCCGTCGGGCGAATATTTCGCGCACGGTCAGCGCGACGTGTGTGCGCTGCCGGTGCTGCTCGCCGGAAGCAAGGACTGGCCGCTGCTCGCCGCCGCGGCCGCGGCAGCCGCCCTGATGACGGTCGACATTGGCGGAACTCTGGCTGCGGCCGCCACTGCCGAGTGCATCGTTGCACATACCGGCGGCGCGTCCGGTCCGTTGACGGTCATCTCGACGCCGACGAGCGCGTGGACGACCTCCGCGGGCGAGCGCGGCACCGGCGTCGCTTTGTGGCTCGCGCTGCTGCGGACATTCGCCATCAGTGGCCGCGACGCCGTGTTCGTCGCGGCGTCGGGTCATGAGCTGGGCGGGGCCGGAGCGCGGTTCTTCGCGGACAGTGCCCTTGCCCCACCGGTCGCACGCGTCGCCCAGTGGTGCCACCTCGGCGCATCGATTGCGACGCGGGCGTGGCGGCACGACGGGAGCGGCGCGCTTATCGCGACCGACGCGCCGGGCGGTGGGGCGCGGCTGCTGACCAACCGCTCCGCCCTGCTCGCACCGCTGACTGCTGCTTTCGCCTCATCTCCATACCGTCCGATCCTGGTCGATGCCGCGACTGCCCGCGGCGAGCTCGCTCTGGTGTTCGACCATGGCTACCCCGCCTTTGGCTTTGAGGGGACGCACGATTTCTTCCACGCGCCGGGCGATCTGCCGGTCGTCACGTCGCCGGAGCTGCTGGCCCCGGTCGGCGCCGCCTTGCTCGCGGCGCTGGTCCAGGCGTAGCATCGACCGGTGATGATCAATCGCCGTGTTGTCATTGCCGGGGCACTCGCCGGGACCGCCGGAGCGGCGCGCGGCACGATCGCGGGCGATGGCTTATTCGACGACGTCGCCCGCTACGCGAGCTTCGGCGACAAGCGTAGCGGCGAGGCGGGCGACAGGCAGACGAGTGCGTGGATCGCGCAGCGCCTGGCGGCGGCCGGCTACCACATCGACCGTCAGCCGTTCGCCGTCGCCGCGACGCCGCACGCGCGCGCCATTCTCCGGGCCGGCGATCGGTCTGTCCTGCTTTTCCCGGTGTGGCCGGTCGCGGTCACCCCCGAAGCCGGCATCGCAGCCTCGCTGGGCGACGGCGAAGGTCGCATCGCGCTGGTCGATCTGCCCTACGCGCCCAATGCATCACTCTTGACTCCAGGTTACGGCGAGCCGCTCTGGCGCGCTGCGACATCGGGAGCAGCCGCCGTCATCGGCGTGACGCGCGGGCCGACGGGCGACGTGATCGCGCTCAACGCCGTTCCGTCGCGCTACCGGTGGCCGGTGCCGACCGCGGTGATCGGGGAGCATTACGCGACACTGCTAGCCGCCGGCATGGCGACTCGACTGACGATCTCTGGCGTAACCGTTGCGCGAACCGCCGCGAACATCGTCGCGACCCGTGCGGGCACCGGGAAGGCGGTGGTCGTCTCGACGCCAACGTCGGGATGGTTCGAATGCGCGGGCGAGCGGGGCACAGGCGTGGCGCTATTCCTGATGCTCGCGTCGTGGGCGGCGCGGTCACTGTCGTCGCCGCTAATTTTTCTCGCCACTTCGGGTCACGAAACCGAAGGCGAAGGATCAGCGGCGGTGCTCGCGGGTAGCGTCCCGCTCCCTTCCGAGGTCGGCCTCTGGCTCCATCTCGGCGCGAATGTCGCGGTGCTCGATCCTGAATTCGGAATCGAGGGAGTGCGGCGCGGAAACCGACCTCCGGCGGCGCGAGGTATCTCCGCGTCGCCGACGATCCTTAGTTCGGTCGCCGCCGCTTTCGCTGGGCAGCCGGGCTATGAGCGACCGCGATCCGTCGACGCTGCGTCCGCTGTCGGCGATATTGCCCACTACGTCCGTGCGGGCTACGCGCCGGTAGTCGGTTTGGTTGGCGCGAGCGGGCTACATCACACGCGCCTCGACACCCCTGAGCTTGCGACCAGCCCCGCGATTCTGGCGTCGCTGGTCTTACCGCTACAAACACTTCTGATGGGAGTGCGCTAGCAACACTGCTTGCCGACGCGATATCTGTTGACTTGCTCGGGGCACCGCTAAACCGGCTCTTACTTAATACCTAGGCAATGCAGAAGGTGGAAACGCTGAAACGCTGAAACGCTGAAACGCTGATGCGGCGCGGTATGACAATCTTCTGTCGTAAAGCCAATTGAGCCGGGGAGAGTTGCAAACCGGCGTGGTGGCAGCGACGGCTGCTAATTTACTAGTCATCCTCGAAAGCAGATAGGCTAACGGCCCCGTCTCTGCGCCTATTAGGCGCATTCGCACGACGGCGGCAAGGTATGATCGTTGCCGTCTACGGGTCGACAGCCGCTGCCGGGCTCCCCATGCGTCAAAGTCTGCTAATCTGCGTCAAACGCCGGAGCCGCTAGGCTGCTTGCGGCCCAGTCGCCGCCGCGATGACGAGACGGTGGAGTAGACACCGAATGTCAACTCCTGACGAAAGCGGTAATTCGGCCTGTCGCGAGGGAACGACCGCTAAGTCCCAAAGTCAGCCGGCTCGGCTTAATCGCTGTGTAATGAACAAACGGCAGGTTCCGGGAACGCTGAGACCGAACCGGATTGGCTTAGTTTGGGGCGGAAGCGGATGTTCCGAGATGTCTACCCAGTGCTGACGAGAGTC
>JBBRQR010000039.1:0-13705 GCA_038226115.1 Sphingomonadales bacterium
CGGGCGACGAATCGTACGGCACCCCCATGCGGATGCCGCCCTTCGACGCGAGGACCATCCGGTCGCGCAGCTCGGGCGCCTCGGCGAACACCCGCCCGAGCAGAACCTCAGCCGCACCGAACGGCTCGTCGTTATCGGGACCGTAGATGTCGGCGGTGTCGAACAGGGTGATCCCGGCATCGAATGCCGCCTCGACGCGCTCGCGCGCGGCGCGGACATCGTCGCCGGCAAAGCGCCACATCCCCCATGCAAGGGGTGAAACGAGCATCCCGGACTTGCCGAGGAGGCGGGGTTCGGGCGAGAGGATGATTTCGGTCATCGCGCACCTTTGGCACAAGGATAAAGACTTTGGGAGATACGATCCGCTGGGGCATCGTCGGCACCGGCATGATGGCGATCGAACACATCGCCAACCTCAAGCTTACGCCCGGCAGCGTCATAACCGCGCTGGTCGATCCGGAACCGATGTCGATCGCGCGCGCGGAGGCTGCGGTCGGCGGCGATGTCCGGGTATTCGAGTCGCCCGCAGCTCTCGCCGCGAGCGGAACGGTCGATGCCGTCCTCGTCGCGTCGCCCAACTTCACCCACCACGACGTGCTCCAGCCGCTGCTCGACGCGCGCCTCAATATCCTGTGCGAAAAGCCGCTGGCAACGACGCTGGCCGATGCGCGCGATGTCGCGGCGCGGGTCACGGGGTACGACCGCGTCTTTTGGACCGGCATGGAATATCGCTTCATGCCGCCCGCCGCCGAATTCATCGCGCAGGTCCATGGCGGCAAGGTCGGTCAGCTCAAGATGCTGTCGATCCGCGAACATCGCTTCCCGTTTCTGGTCAAGGTCGGCGACTGGAACCGTTTCAACGCCAATACCGGCGGGACGATGGTCGAGAAATGCTGCCACTTCTTCGATCTGATGCGCGTCATCGTCGGGGCCGAGCCGGTGCGGGTGTTTTGCACCGGCGGGGTCGACGTCAACCACGCCGACGAGCGTTACGACGGCCGCGCTCCCGACATTATCGACAACAGCTTCACTACGGTCGACTTCGCCAACGGCGTTCGCGCGCTGCTCGACCTGTCGATGTTCGCCGACGGGGCGGAGAACCAGGAGGAGATCGTCGCGGTCGGCAACGCCGCGCGCCTCGACGTGCTGATCCCGGCGGGAGATCTCGTTTTCCATCCGCGCGTCGGCTTCCGCAACCCAAAGGCGGTCGAGCGGACACACGTCGCGGTCGACCCAGCCGCCCTCGCCGCCGGACAGCATCACGGCGCGACCTTCTACCAGCACGCCGCCTTCGCCGCCGCCGTGCGAGGCGAAGGCCCCGTTGTTGTTACCGCCGACGACGGCTTACGCGCGGTCGCGATGGGGCTGGCGGCGGAAACGAGCGCGCGCGAACACCGCGTCGTGGCGATGAGCGAGTTGGGCCTGTGACCTCAGTTACTGTGACCGGAAAGTGACAGGCACGGCCTAACATCGTCTTTCGGGCAACGCTCAATTGCTTTCGCGCCCGCTCCGCGTCATTGCGCCCCATCAACGATCAGGTCCGCCGGGTGGTCGCCCGCGCCGCCGGTCATGGGGAGAACCAATATGATGCTGCGCCCGCTGCTGCTTGCCGGAACGATGATTGCCGGAACGATGTTGGTCGTAACACCAGCATTTGCCCAGACCGCGCCGGTCGCAGTCGCAGCTGCCGTCGATGACAACCCCGCCGACATCGTCGTCACCGCGCAAAAGCGTTCCGAGCGTCTTCAGGACGTCCCGCTCGCCGTCTCGGTGATCAGTGGCGACACCCTCGCGGCGCAGGGCAAGGTCAGCCTTGAAGGCGCGCAGTATCTCGTGCCATCGCTTAACTTCCTGAAGTCGGGGACGACGCTCAATCAGTCGTTGTTCCTGCGCGGCGTCGGCACCGCAACGTTCTCGATCGCCGGTGAGCCGTCGGTCTCGACCGTCCTCGACGGCGTCGTTTTCAGCCGCGCGGGTGAAGCGTTCAGCGACCTCGTCGATATCGAGCGCCTCGAAGTCCTGCGCGGGCCGCAGGGAACGCTGTTCGGCAAGAACGCGAGCGCCGGCGTCATCAACATCGTCTCGAAAAAGCCCGGCAACACGCTCGGCGGCACCGTCGAGGCGGGCTTCTTCGGCGGCAGCGGTAATGAATACCGCGCCCGTGGCGCGATCGATCTGCCGCTCGGCGACAAGGTCCGCAGCCGCCTGACCGGCTTCTATGACAAGTACGATGGCAACATCTTCAACGTCGCGCCCAACGTCAATCACCGCGTCAACGGCTTCAAGCACTACGGCTTCCGTGGCATCGTCGAGGGCGACGTCAGCGAGGCGGTCAAGCTGACTTTCATTGCGGACTATCACAAGAACAACGACGACTGCTGCGCCGAAGTTATCGCCGGCGCGCCACTGCTGGGTGTCGGCGTGATCAATACGACCAATCTTGCGACCCTCCAGACCGTACTACCGCCGCTGCTCGGCAAAGATACGCGCTCGGTCAGCCAGAATCGCGTCACCCACACCGATGAAACCGGCTATGGTTTCTCGCTACAGGCCGACGTCGATGCCGGCCCGGTGACATTCACCTCGATCACCGCCTATCGCAATTACAAGAACACCGAGGTCCGCGACGGCGATTTCCTGCCGCAGGCGTACATCGGCTTTCCGCAGCTCCACGACTTCGGGCCGCAGACCGGCGAAACGTACAGTCAGGAACTCCGCCTGACATCGCCGTCGAAGGGGTTCTTCACCTACGTCGCGGGCTTCTATTTCTCGAACGCCAAGTCGGAGCGCATCTTTACCCGCGCCGACCAGGCCTGCACACTTGCCGCCGGGGCAGTATTGCCGACCGGCGTGTTCACCCCGTGCACCAGCCCGCTGGCGAACCCATCGACCTTTCCGACCGGAACCGCCGACTTCGGTTCGAACTTCCGAAATATCGCGCTGTTCGGTCAGGGAACGATGCATCTGACCCCGCGCTTCCGCCTCATCGGCGGCGTCCGCTTCTCGGTCGATCAGCTCGACGTATTCCACAGCCGCGTGACGACGCTCGCGGGCCCGGGCATCCAGCCGAGTTTCGACTCGGGAGTCTATAACAACGGCTTGACCGGCCCGAACGCGGGTGGCGTGACGGTCTTCATTCCAGGTCCGTCGAACGGCATTCCGTTTCGTGGTCGCGCGAAGAACACCAACTTCTCGGGTAAGGCGGGCGCGCAGTTCGATCTCGCCGACACGAGCGTCGCCTATGCGACCTATGCACGCGGCTACAAGGGACCGGCGTTCAATACCTTTTACAACCTGACCGCGAGCGGCACCAACGTCATCGCGCCGGAAACCAGCGACGCCTATGAGGTCGGCCTGAAGAACACGTTCTTCGACAACAAGCTGACACTCAATCTCGCGGCTTATTACGCCAAGTATCACAATTTCCAGGCGAATAACCCCGACGTCGCGGGCGGCGTCGTCGTCAGCCGCTTCACCAACGCGGGTGAAATCTCCACGCGCGGCGGCGAAATCGACGTGCTGTATCGCCCGGTCCGCGACCTCAGCATCTCGGGCGGCGTCGCGTACACCGACGCGCACGTCGACCAGTTCCGCGCGCCGCCGGTCCTGCCGGGGCAGCCGTTGCCGGCGTTCATTCCGTCGGGCACCCCGCTCGGCTTTGCGCCGAAGTGGAAGGGCGACCTTGGCGTCGATTATCGCATCCGCACCGGCGGGTCGGTCGACTTCCGCGTCGGCGCACAGGGATCGTACCAGTCGAGCGAACTGTCGATCTTCGACCCGAGCCCGATCCTGCGTGCAGCCGGGACGATCGGCGCCTATGCGCTCGTCAACCTGACGGCATCGATCATCGACGTGAAGGACCGCTTCACGATCACCGGAACCGTCCGTAACGTCGCCAATCAGCACTTCGCAGCTGCAATCGCCAATGGCGGCCCGCTTGGATCTTACCGCTATCAGATCCCGCGCGACGCCGACCGTTATTACGGCATCACGGGCAAGTTGAACTTTTAAGGCGAAGCGCGGCGCGCCCCTAACGCAGTGAACGCGGCTTCGCGTTCGCTGCCTTAGGGGCCGACTCGCGCCAGCCCGGACGGCGGGGCGGAGCCGACCGGCTCCGAACCCGGCCGACGTCAGCGCGCGCTTTGCGTACGCCACTTTCTAATGGCCAGGCACGATGCGCGGCACCATCCCCTGAACCCACGCCAGCGCCACTAGATACGCCCCCGCCACCACGCCCAGCATCGGCCAGTATCCGTGGCCATGCGCGAGGCTCCACCCGGCGAACGCGATCATCGCCGCACCCGAAAGGTTGCCTGCGACGGCGCCGACACCGACCACTGTGCCGACCCGCGAGACGGGAACAACATCCGCCGCCAGCCCAAAAATGTTGGTGGAAAAGCCTTGGTGCGCGAATAGCCCGATGCCGATGACGACCGCCGCCGCCCATGGCCCCGGAGCGACGATCGCCAGCGGCAGCGGCAAAATCAGCAGCGCGTAGAACAACATCGAGCTTTTGCGCGCGCGGTTCATGGTCCAGCCGCGCGATAACAGCGCCGGGAAAATGAGTCCCGAAGACAGCGCGCCCGCTGCGGCAAAGCTATACGCGAGCGCGGTCGGCCCGCCGAGCGTCGCCTGGCTCATGTGAAAGACGCGCGCGAAGAAGTCGGGCAGGAAAAATAGTAGGAAGAACCAGCCAAGATCGCTGAACAGCTTTGCCCCGACGATCGCCCAAGTTCGCCGGTCGGAAAACAACGCCGACCAGTCGGTGGCGACACGCTCGGTCGCCGCAGGTCCGTCGATCGGGACCAGACCGCGCGTTCCGAAGATCCACGCGACAAGCCAGACGAAGCCTAGCCCCCCGGTGACGATGAAGGCCGCGCGCCAGCCATAGGCCAGTGCGAACGGCGGGATCAGCAATGGCGTGATGATCGCGCCGATATTCGGTGCGGTATTACCGATGCCGAGGGCGAACGACCGCTGTTCGACCGGCAGATAGGTCGCCGCCGACTTGACCGCCGCCGGGGTGCCGACCGTCTCGGCGGCGGCGAGGACGACCCGCGCGGCGACAAACTGGCCGACCGTTGCGGCAAAGGCGTGAGCGATGCCCGCCGCGCTCCACACGCCGACCCCCCAGCCAAGCGCGCGGCGCACCCCGACACGGTCGACGAACCAGCCGATAAAGGCATAGGTGACCGCTGCCGTGATCTGAAACGCGGTGCCGATCGTCGCAAAATCAGTGTCGCTCCAGCCGAAGCGCGTTTCGAGCGTCGGCTTGAGCAGCGCCAGCACCTGCCGATCCACGTAGTTAAGCGCGATCGCGACGAACAGCAGCGCGATCAGCAACGAGCGGCGCCGTGCGGCGTCCATAATTTTTCCCCCGATTTGCAGCGACAGTGGCGACGACGTGCCGGGCGGTCAATTGGCGGGGGTTCGCGGCGGCGCGCGGGTGGGTTAGGGTCGAGCATGGTCACCCGCCGTACCTTTCTCGCCGCTGCTGCGGTGCTCCCCTTCGCCGCGTGTGCGAGCCTGCCGCAAATTCGCATCGGCTATCAGACCAACGGCCTGCTCCTAGCCGCCAAGGGTCGTGGCGCGGTCGAGGCGGCGCTCGCCGACCGCGCGACGGTAACTTGGCTCGCCTTTCCGTCGGGGCCGCCACTGCTCGAAGCGATGAGCCTCGGCGAGATTGATCTCGGTGGGGCGGGCGACACGCCGCCGATCGCCGCGCAGGCGGCAGGTGCTCGGATTCTCTACGTCGCCGCCCAGCCCGTCAGCGGCAGCGCGGCAGCGATCATCGTGCCCAAGGGATCTTCGCGTCGCACCGCCGCCGATCTAAAAGGGGCGAAGCTCGCTTTCACTCGCGCGTCGTCGTCGGAACGGTTCGTTCGCGCCGCACTGGCCACGGCGGGGCTCGATATGGCCGATATCGCCCCTATCAATCTGACCCCGACACAGGCCGCGACGGCGTTTGCCGCGGGCGCGGTCGATGCGTGGGCGATCTGGGACCCGTTCCTCGCCCATGCCGAGGTTGAGCTTGGCGCGCGCGCCATCGTCGGCGGGCTTGGCCTCGCGCGCAGCACGTCGTTTATTCTGGCGAACGCGGCCACGGCCGCGGCGCACACTGATCTGGTCGTCGCGGTGCTCAATTCATTGGCCGCGACCTCGGCATGGGCTGCCGCTCACCGGGACGCACTTGCCCCGCTGATCGCGCGCGCCGGGAGCCTGTCGCCAGCGGTCGCAGCCCGCATCGCCGCGCGCCAGGATCTCACCCTCGTCCAGCTCGATCCCGCAATCGTCGCCGCACAACAAGCGATTGCCGACGCCCTGCACACCGATGGCCAAGTGCCCGCGGTGACCGTCGCTTCGGCGATGTGGCATGGCTGGCGCTGACCGCGTCCAGCGTCCGGGTCGAGAACTGACAAAAAATTTGTCGCGCCGTGTCACCAAAATCGGGGGCGCGCATTATGTTGCAGCGCAACATCGATTGGATTTCCATGCCCCGCCCTTCCGCCTCTCCGCTGCGACGCCCGACGCGACGCCCGCCCATTTCTGACCCGCTGGTCGATTTGACGGCACCGTTTGCAAACCCCGGCGGCTTGCGGATGTTGGCGTTCGTCCCCGACCGGCTGCCCGCTGGCGCGCCGCTCGTCGTCGTCCTCCACGGCTGTACACAGACCGCTGGCGGCTACGACCTCGCCGCCGGCTGGTCGGCGCTGGCAACAGTGCACGGCTTTGCGCTCCTGTATCCAGAGCAGACGCGCGCGAACAACGCCAACGGCTGCTTCAACTGGTTCGAGGCAAGCGACACCCGGCGCGGCACCGGCGAGGTCGCCTCAATCGCGGCGGCGGTAACCGCCATGGTCAACCAGCACAGTCTCGACCGCAGCCGGGTTTTCGTCACCGGCCTGTCGGCAGGCGGGGCGATGGCGAATGCCTGCCTTTCCGCCTACCCCGACATCTTCGCGGGAGGCGCGATCATCGCCGGGCTGCCGGTCGGCGCGGCGTCGGGCGTGGGCGAAGCATTCGCGGCGATGTCGAGCCCCGCCGCACTGTCCGCCTCGGCGCTCGGCGACAAGGTGCGGGCGGCGTCGACCTTTGACGGACCGTGGCCGGTTGTCGCGGTTTGGCACGGCAGCGCCGACCGCACCGTCAGCCGCGCCAACGGCGTCGCCGCCGCCGAGCAATGGGCCAATGTCCACGGCGCGTCGGCGAGGGCCGACTCCGATGGCACGGTCTGGCGCAACGCGGCTGGCGTCGCCGTCGTCGAATTCGTCGAGATCGCCGGCATGGGCCACGGCACGCCGATCGACAGCCGCAACGGCGGAACCCCGGCACCGTTCATGCTTGATGTCGGGATCGCGTCGAGCGCCCGGATCGTCGCCTTTTGGGGCATCGGCGATACGGTCGCTCGACCACAGCCACGCTCGCCGAGCTCGCCGATGGACGATCATACGCACAGCGGGCCGCGCCCCAACCTGTCCGGCGGGCGGATCGATATCGGCAAGGTCATCGGCGATGCACTGCGGGCCGCTGGCATCCACTTGCGGGGCAGCGTCGAGCGCGCGTCACAGCATGGCCACAGCCGCGTCATGGTCGGTGTCCGCTGACCTTCGACCGCTTCATCGCTGTCGACTGGACCGGGGCCGTCGGCGAACGCCACGCCGCGATCGCCGTCGCCGAGTGCGTCGCCGGTAACGGGGCACCGGCGCTCGTGCGCCCGGGGCATCGCTGGTCGCGCGGCGAGGTGTTTGCGTGGATCGAAACGCTTGCTGCGCGCGGGGAGCGGGCGCTGATCGGCTTCGATTTCTCGTTCAGCCTGCCGTTCGTCGATGCCGACACCTTTTTTCCTGGCGATCCCAGCCCACGCGACGCCCCTACGTTATGGGCCGAAGTCGACCAGATCGCCGCTGCCGACGCGCACGACGCTGCCCACGCCTATATCGCGCATCGCCGCCGCCACTTCTGGCTTGGCGCGGCGGACGGGCCAAAGGCACCTCGCGCGCGGCTGCGTGCCGTCGAGCGGGTGTGGGCGGCGAAGAAACGCGGCGCGGCGTCGTCGGTTTTTGCTCTCGTCGGCGCAGCGCAATGCGGCAAGGCGAGCTTGTCGGGAATGCGGCTGCTCGCGCGGACGAATGTCCCGGTCTGGCCGTTCGCCCCGGTTCCGCCAACGGGGTCGCTCATTATCGAAATCTATTGCCGGACGTTCGCCGCCGACGCCGGGGTTCGCGGCAAGATCCGCGACCGGACGACACTCGACGCCGCGCTCGCTCGCCTCGGCAGCGCCCCCGCAACTGTTCCCGATGCTTTCGCCGACCATATCGGCGACGCGTTGATTTCCGCCGCCGGGATGCGCGTCACTGCGGCCGACCCCGCGACATGGACGCCCGCCGGGCTCGATTCGGTGCGCGCGACCGAGGGATGGACTTTCGGCGTGGCGTGAGCGGCGCACCTCGGCTAGACAGTCGCGCCTGATGAACGTCCCCGATCCCACTTGGTCGCCGCTGCCCCCGCTCCTCCTCGTCATGCTTGGCGGTGCGGTCGGTGCGGGTATGCGCTACCTCCTCGGCGAATGGACGCTGATGATCGCCGGTCCTGGGCTGCCGTTCGGGACTTGGACCGTTAATATTTTCGGCGGCCTTGCGATGGGGCTGCTGACGGGAATCGTCGCGCGTTCGGGTGCGGGCGGCGAGCCGCTGCGGCTGCTGCTTGGCGTCGGCGTCCTCGGCGGCTTCACGACCTTTTCCGCGTTCAGCCTTGAACTGGTGACGATGCTCGTTCGCGGCGACGCCGTCCTTGCCGCCGCTTACGCCGTGTCGTCGGTCGCCGGCAGCGCGGTCGCGCTGTACGTTGGCATTCTGATGGTGCGCCCGTGACGGGCACGAGCGAGCCCGGAGTTCGCCAATTTGTCGTTGGCGATGACGATGCCGACATCCGCCTCGACCGCTGGTTCAAACGTCATCTGCCCGAGGTCAGCTTCAACGTCGTCTCGCGCTGGGCACGGACCGGGGTGCTGCGGCTCGACGGCGCGAAGACCGATCCCGGCGACCGGCTGACGCCTGGTCAGACCATCACCGTCCCCCCCGCCGAGGCGGTGCCCGTGTCGGGCGCGCCGGTCGAAACCCCGCGCCGCCCGCTCAGCGCCGCCGAGATCGAATACGCGCAAAGCCT
The DNA here is from genome assembly GCA_038226115.1 of Sphingomonadales bacterium. GTDB lineage: Bacteria > Pseudomonadota > Alphaproteobacteria > Sphingomonadales > Sphingomonadaceae > Polymorphobacter_B. The sequence goes on from JBBRQR010000039.1 coordinate 9,166, forward strand.
CGTCATCCACCGCGACAAGGCGGCGATCGTCATCAACAAGCCCGCGGGTCTGGCGACGCAGGGGGGCACCGGCACGACGACGCATGTCGACGGCCTGCTCGATGCGCTGAGCTTCGGCTTTCCGCAGCGCCCGAAGCTCGTCCATCGGCTCGACAAGGACACGAGCGGCGTGCTGTTGCTCGCGCGGACGGCCAGGGCAGCGGCGTTCTTCTCGAAGGCGTTCGCCGGACGGACCGCGCGCAAGGTCTATTGGGCGCTCAACATCGGGATGCCCGAACCGACCGAAGGCGAGATCGACGCCGCGCTCGCCAAACAACCCGGCAGCGGCGGCGAAAAGATGCACGTCGACCCCGCCGCCGGACTGAACGCCAAGACCCGCTACCGCATCCTCGACCACGCCGCGACGCAGGCGAGCTGGATTGAATTTCAGCCGCTGACGGGGCGCACTCACCAGATCCGAGTCCACGCCAGCGCGCTTGGTCACCCGATCGTCGGCGACGCCAAATACGGCGGGCGCGACGCCTTCCTGACCGGCGGAATTAGCCGCAAGATGCACCTCCACGCGCGGCGGCTGATCGTCGAGCACCCCGACGGCGGCAGCCTCGACATCGCCGCCGACCTGCCCAGCCACATGACCGACAGTTTCGCTATGTTGGGGTTCGACCTGTCGCTCGGCGACGTCCCGCTCGACGAGGTTCATTTTAACGACACGCCGGAGGGTCACGCCAAGGCCGAAGCCGCTGCCGCCAAGTCACGGCGCAAGGCGCATCGTGGTGAACGCCGCACCCGCGGCGCGGGCGAACGCCCCGCCCGCGGCGCGGGCAGCAATCGACGCGGCTGACGTGCATCCGGCGCAGGATTTCTGCTGGACCGACGATGCCGCGATGCTCGCCTTCGTCGGCACGGTCGGCTTTGCGCGTATCTTTCTGACGACGCCCGACGGTCCGCGCGTCGCCCATGCCCCGGCGATCGTCGGCGGCGAACGCATCCGCTTCCACCTCGCCAACGGCAACGCCCTCGTGCCGCACCTCGACGGCGCGACCGCGCTGCTGCTCACCGAGGGGCCAAACGCCTATGTCAGCGCCAACTGGTATGCCGACGTTCGCGCGACGGTACCGACGTGGAACTACGTCGCGGTTGAGTGTGACGGTGTGGTCCGCCGTCTCGACCATGCCGCCCTCGTCGACCTGCTCGACCGCTCGGCGGCAACGCTCGAACCCCGCGTCGGCGAGAACTGGACACGCGCAAAGATGGAGCCCGCGCGCTTCGACGCGATGACGCGCGCAATTACCGCATTTGAACTTACGCCGACCGTGTGGCGCGGGACGACAAAGCTCAGCCAGAACAAGTCGGACACCGAGGCTGCGCGCGTCATCGCCGGGATGGAGCGCGCGGGCGCGGCGACGATGGCGGCGGCGATGCAGGCAGCGCGCGCGTGACCCGCCTAGCCGTGTTTGATTGCGACGGGACGCTCGTTGACAGCCAGGTCAACATCATCCGGGCAATGCGCGACGCGTTTGCCCGCGTCGGCGTGTCCGCACCGAACGATCATGCGATCCGTCACGTCGTCGGCCTTAGCTTGGTCGAGACGATGGTCGAATTACTCCCCGACGCAGACGCCACGCTCCACGCCGCGCTCGCCGACGAATATCGCGGCGCGTACCACCGGCTGCGCGCGGCGGGCGAGCTGGCGGTCGAGCCGCTGTATCCCGGCATCGCCGAGACACTCGTTGCGCTCGCAGACGACGGCTGGCGGCTCGGCGTCGCCACCGGCAAGTCCGATCGCGGCCTCGCGCTGATCCTCGCGCATCATGGCCTCACGCATCACTTCGTCACGCTCCAGACCGCCGACCGCCACCCGTCGAAGCCGCACCCGGCGATGCTCCGCCTCGCGATGGCCGAGGCGGGCGCGGCCCCGACGGACACGGTGATGATCGGCGACACCGCGTACGACATGGCGATGAGCGTCGCGGCGGGGGCGCGCGCGATCGGCGTCGACTGGGGCTATCACGACGTCGCGACGCTGCTTGACGCCGGGGCCGAGACCGTCGTGGCCGACACGACGGCGCTGCGGACGCTGCTCGGATGAAGCGCTTCTACCGCGAGGTCGCTACCGCTTGCGCGGCGGACGGCTGGACCGTCACCCTCGACACAAAGCCGATCCGCTCGCCGGGACAGACGCGGCTGATGGTGCCGACGGCGGCGCTGGCCGAGGGCATCGCCGCTGAATGGGCCGCACAGGGCGATACTCTCCGACCCGTGACGATGCCACTGACCGGCTTTGCCTATGCCGCCACCGACCGCGTCGCTCCCGACGTTCCCGCTTTTGCCGCCGGCCTTGCCGCTTTCGCCGAAACCGAATTGCTGTGTTACCGCGCGGAGGGTCCCCCAGTGCTCGTTACACGGCAGGCAGCTGAATGGGATCCACTTCTGGCTTGGGCACGGCACCGTTATGACATTGATTTCATAGTCACCACGAGCATTGTCCACACCGCGCAACCGCCAGCAACGCTCGCCCGAATTGCAGCCGCCTTCACCGCGTTCGACACCTTCCGGCTGGCGGCGCTGCATCCGGTAGTCACGATCTGCGGCTCGGCGGTCATCGGCCTTGCCGTTGCCGAACGCCGTCTCGATGCCGCCGCCGCGTGGACAGCAGGCCAGCTCGACGAACTATGGCAGGCCGAGCAATGGGGAACCGACCCCCTCGCGGAAGCGGCGCAAGCCGATCGTCAGGCGGCGCTGAAGACGGCGGTGCGGTTGCTCGAGCTGCTCGGAGCCTGCTAAGTTGCGACTGTAAAGGGGATAACATGCTCGAAGCATTGGTCGAACTTGAACGCCGCCGCGCCGCCGCCCGCGCCGGTGGCGGGCCGAAGCGCGTCGCTGCGCAGCACGCCAAGGGCCGCCTGACCGCGCGCGAGCGGCTCGATATTCTCCTCGATCCCGCCAGTTTCGAGGAGCTCGACATGTACGTCGAGCACAACGCGACCGAGTTCGGCATGGCCGAGCAGAAGATCCCCGGCGACGGTGTCGTCACCGGGTCGGGAACGATTTCAGGACGTTTGGTCTTCGTCTTCAGCCAGGACTTCACCGTTTTCGGCGGGTCGCTGTCGGAGCGGCACGCGCAGAAAATCTGCAAGATCATGGATATGGCGATGAAGGTCGGTGCGCCCGTCATCGGCCTCAACGACAGCGGTGGCGCGCGCATCCAGGAAGGCGTCGCCAGCCTCGGCGGCTATGCCGAAGTCTTTCAACGTAATGTCTTAGCATCGGGCGTCATCCCACAGATTTCACTCATCATGGGGCCGTGCGCGGGCGGTGCGGTCTATTCCCCGGCGATGACCGACTTCATCTTCATGGTGAAGGATTCGAGCTACATGTTCGTCACCGGCCCCGACGTGGTTAAGACGGTGACTAACGAGATCGTGACGCAGGAGGAGCTCGGCGGCGCGATCACCCACACGACGCGCTCGGGCGTTGCCGACCTCGCGCTCGAGGACGATGTCGAGGCGCTGCTCCGCACCCGCGTGTTCTTCGACTTTTTGCCGTGCGACAACCGCAGCGGCGTCCCGTTCCGCCCGTCCGCCGATCCCGCCGACCGGCTCGAACCGAGCCTCGACACCCTCGTCCCCGCCAGCGCGGCGCAGCCGTATGACATGCACGAACTGATCGCCAAGGTTGCCGACGACGGCGAATTCTTCGAACTGCAACCTGCCCACGCCGGGAACATCCTGATCGGCTTCGCGCGGATCGAGGGGTCGACCGTCGGGATCGTCGCGAACCAACCCCTTGTTCTGGCTGGCTGTCTCGACATTGCCGCATCGAAGAAAGCTGGACGTTTCGTCCGCTTTTGCGATGCGTTCAGCATCCCCATCGTCACCTTCGTCGACGTCCCCGGCTTCCTCCCTGGCGTCGCGCAGGAGCATAATGGCATCATCAAGAATGGCGCCAAATTGCTGTTCGCCTACGCCGAGGCGACCGTCCCCAAGATCACCGTCATCACCCGCAAGGCGTATGGCGGGGCGTATGACGTCATGGCGTCGAAGCATTTGCGCGGCGACCTCAACTACGCATGGCCGACCGCCGAGATCGCGGTGATGGGAGCCAAAGGCGCGGTCGAGATCATCTTCCGTGGCAAAAGCCCCGCCGAGATCGCTGAAAAGACGAAAGAATATGAGGCGCGCTTCGCCAATCCCTTCGTCGCGGCGAGCATGGGCTTCATCGACGAAGTCATCATGCCGCATTCGACCCGCCGCCGGATCGCACTGGGCTTGAGCAAGCTGAAGACGAAGAAATTAGAGAACCCGTGGAAAAAGCACGATAATATACCGCTATAGCGCGGCCAGCGGATCGGGCGACCCTCCCGCCCAGACCCGTCCGACGACGTGGGCTTTGCCCGCTACCCCTCCCCTCCCCGTTAACCCCAATCGTTAACAAACCCCGTGCACCGACTCGCTCCGCACCGTGACCACGCCGCGAATGCGGATGTCCACGACCGCGGGACGCAACTCGCTGTAAATGAATGCGAAATTCGGGTACGTGC